>DATNJP010000169.1:0-3134 GCA_035603855.1 Luteibacter sp.
TCCAGTTCCTCGACCCAAAGACGATCGTCGCGGCGCTCCGCCATGCGGTCGATGTCGATGCCGGCGAAGACGTTTTCACGGGCACGCGTGGCGACCGCCTTGTCCCGCTCCTGCTCGACGCTCACGCCCGGCAACCGGTCATGCGCTGAACGAGGAGCCGCAACCGCACGTGGTCTTCGCGTTGGGATTGCGAATGACGAACTGCGAGCCGCTGAACGATTCGGCGTAGTCGATCTCGGCGCCGGTGAGGTACTGCAGCGAAAGCGGATCCACCACCAGCGTCACGCCTTCGCGCGACACGGCAAGATCGTCTTCGGCCTGTTCCTCGTCGAACGTGAAGCCATACTGGAAGCCCGAACAACCGCCGCCGCTGATATACACGCGCAGCTTGAGGCCGGGATTGCCTTCCTCTTCGATCAGTTCGTGCACCTTGCGGGCGGCGGCTTCAGTGAAGATGAGCGGCGTGCCGCCAGACCGATAGTCCGGTGCCGAACTCGGGGCCATGGGGAATGGGTTGTTCATACCGCTCATAATGGCGCCGTTCCGTGTCAGGTCAAGCCTCGGTCAGGGCCGGGGCGGACTCGATCGCGGCCTGGGCCAGCTGCCGGATGGTGGGTGGGGCCCGGTGGATCATCTTCCCGTTCACCTGGGCACCCGCGGCCATTTCCAGCACCTGGTACTGGACGTCGCCGTCGATCCGGGCCAGCGGAGCCAGTTCCAGCCGCTCCGCCACGTCGATATCGCCGGTGACGCCGCCGTTGATCACGGCGTGGGGCACTTCAATGCGGCCGATCACACGGCCCGTCTCACTGATCGTGAGTACGCCGTCGCCGCCGGCATCGGCATGGATGGAGCCTTCGACGGTTCCATCCAGATGCAGTGTCCCGCTGAACTGCACGTCGCCGCGCAAGGTCATGCCGCGCGCGATCAGGCTCGTCGCGATCGCGCCTACGGAGGGAGCCTGGTTCTTCCTGTTATTGCTGAACATCGTTGGCCTCATCGTTGCGCAGGGCATCGGTCCACGCCACCGTTCCGGAGACTGCCTGGTCGCCGGTCACATCGGCGGTCAGGCGCAGGCGGGTCGGTTTGAAGCCCGCCGGGAGGGTGAAGCTGCCCTGGATCTGCTGGAAATACTTGAAAGAGAACGGAAGGTCGGTTGTCTGGGCGCCCTGGCCTAGCGCCGCGCCCTCGAGGGTCGCCACCTTGTTGTCCTGGATGCCCTCGATCGCCAGCTTGAGCGAGCCCTTCACCAGCTCGCCGCGGCGGGCGTTCTGGGTCAGGGTCACCACCAGGTTCCACGCGTTCGCCGTGCCTTTCACCGGCGAAGTGCGGGCGCCCTGGATCTTCAGCCCGTCACGCTGGCCGCCGGCACCACCCACAAGCCGGGAATAAAAGGCCAGGTCGGTGCGCAGGCCGCTGATTTCCTCGTCACGTTCGGCGAGGTTGCGCTTGAGTTCTTTCGCCGCGATGTCGGCCACCTGACCGGCACGCTGCAGGTTGGCCACCTGCTGGCGAAGGTCTTCGTTGTCGGCCTTCAGCTCGCGCGTGCCGCCGCGGTCGGCGATCGCCACGGGTCCGCGCGCGGCGGCCAGCCACGCAAGCCCTGCGACGACGACCAGGCTGAGCGCCCAGGCACCGATCAGGACAGCGCGCTTGCGGCGCTCACTGGCCGCGTCGTCGAGCGTGCGCACGACGAACCGTGGCGGGTGGCTTGGAGCCATGGACGATTCCGTGGAGAAGACGTGAAGGCGCCGATGGTATAGCCCCCACCTTCCCGAATGGTCAAGGAACCGTTGCCCAGAACGGAGAAGGCCGCCTTGCGGCGGCCTTCGGGGTCAGTCGTGGAGCGATCCGACCTTGCTCAGCATGTAGCGTTCGGGGCCGATGTCCGAGATCAGGCTGAACTGGGTTTCCAGCCAGTCGATGTGTTCCTCTTCCTGGCCCAGGATGAACTTGAAAAGGTCGCGGCTCACGAAATCGTGGATGCCTTCGCTGTAGGCGATGGCCTCGCGCAGGTCCTTCGTCGCGATCATCTCGAGGTCGAGGTCGCCCTGGAGGGCTTCGACCACGTTCTCGCCGATGCGCAGCTTGCCCAGGTGCTGGAGGTTCGGCAGGCCGTCGAGGAAGAGGATCCGCTCGATCAGCTTGTCCGCGTGCTTCATCTCCTCGATGGATTCCTCGTACTCGTGCTTGGCGAGCTCGTTGTATCCCCAGTCCTTGAACATTCTGTAATGCAGGAAGTACTGGTTGATGGCGGCCAGCTCGTTATAGAGGACCTTGTTGAGGTATTCGATGACCTTCGCGTCGCCCTTCATGTGGCGTCTCCCTGGGTGTGCAGGGCACGACTATACGTCGCCGGGCGAGGCGATGACGTAACGAGAATGAAGGTGGTTTGCGTCCGCGTTGGACGCGCCGTGGTGTCAGGCCGGATTCGGCAGGAACGTCAGTACGGAACGCGTTTCGGCGACCGCGTCGCGGAGGCACTGGCGGGCTTCCGACTCGCAGGCGCCGCAGCAATCCGAGCAGCCCGTGCGGGCCTGGAGGTCGGCAAAGGATTCGACGCCCTCGGCCGCGGCGCGGCGGATGGCGTGATCGGTGACGGCATTGCACATGCAGATGTACATGGGTGCGAATTCGAACGCGAATGCGAACGATTGTCAACTACCCGGATGTGAAGGCCGCCATCACCAGCCAGTAACGGTTCATTCGCCGCCGCGGGCCAGGCGCTCGGCTTCGGCCTGCTGGGGGCAGGTGCCCACCGTGACGGAGCAGACGGTCTCGACCGTGGGCGCGAACTGGCGCAGGGCGCGTTCATAGACCTGACGCTTGAAGTTGACCACGTGGTTGGCCGGGTACCAGAAGTCCACCCAGCGCCAGAGGTCGAACTCCGGCTTCTCACAGGCATCGAGACGGAAGGCGTCTTCCGAACACTTCAGCCTGAGCAGGAACCAGACCTGCTTCTGGCCGATGCAGGTGGGCCGCTGGTGGTGGCGCACGAACCGGCTGGGCAGCCGGTAACGCAGCCAGCCACGCGTTTCGGCCAGCACTTCCACGTGCTGGGCGAGCAGGCCGGTCTCTTCCTCCAGTTCGCGGTACATCGCTTCCAGCGGCGTTTCGTCGCTGCGCATGCCGCC
>DATNJP010000170.1:0-37143 GCA_035603855.1 Luteibacter sp.
GTTCGCTGCGCGGGTGGAGACGATCAACACGATGGACGCCCTGCTCGGCAGTTTTCCCGGGCACGGCGTGGAGAATGTCCGCCGGCCACAGATCAACACGCTGAACCTTGCCGACCTCTTGCCCAGCGCCACCATCTGGACAGGGCAGGCCGAGGCGCCGTGTCCGATGTACCCGCCCAACTCACCACCGCTGATGCAGTGCGTGACCCAGGGGGCGACGCCATTCCGGCTCAACCTGCACGTGAACGACCTGGGACACACCTTCATCTTCGGTCCGACAGGTGCCGGCAAGTCCACGCACCTTGGCATGCTGGCCGCCCAGTTGAGGCGGTACAAGGGCATGTCGTTGTACTGCTTCGACAAGGGGCGCTCCCTGTATCCGTTGGTGAAAGCCTGCGGTGGACTGCATTTCGACGTGGCGGGAGATGACGACACTCTCGCCTTCTGTCCGTTGCAGTTTCTCGAGAACAAGTCGGATCGTGGCTGGGCCATGGAGTGGATCGACTCGATGCTGGCGCTGAACGGCGTGCAGACGACGCCGGCTCAACGCAACGAGATCAGCAACGCGATCCTGTCCATGCATCAGTCGGGCGCCACCACGCTGTCCGAGTTCGTACTCATGATCCAGGACGAATCGATTCGCGAAGCGCTCAAGATCTACACGGCCGATGGCGCGATGGGCCATCTGCTCGATGCGACCGTGGACGGCTTGCGCCTGTCCGACTTCGCGGTGTTCGAGATCGAAGACCTCCTCAACCTGGGCGACAAGTTCGTGTTGCCGGTGCTGCTGTACCTGTTCCGGCGCATCGAATCCGCTCTCAATGGTCAGCCCGCGGCGATCATCCTCGACGAAGCGTGGCTGATGCTCGGGCATCCGGTGTTCCGCGCGAAGATCCGCGAATGGCTGAAGGTCCTTCGTAAGTCGAACTGCCTCGTCATCATGGCGACGCAGAGCCTGTCCGATGCGGCGAATTCCGGCATCCTCGATGTCATCGTCGAATCCACCGCGACAAAGATCTTCCTGCCCAACCCGTTCGCACGCGATGACGATGCCGCCGCGCTCTACCGGCGCATGGGACTCAACACGCGGCAGATCGAGATCCTCGCCACCGCGGTTCAGAAACGCCACTACTACTACGTGTCGGACAAGGGGCGTCGCCTGTACGACCTTGCCCTCGGGCCCCTCGCACTGGCCTTCATCGGCAGCACCGACAAGGAATCCCTCGCCACCATCCGCACGCTCGAGGCGCGCTACGGCGACGCCTGGGTGCACGACTGGCTGCAACTCAAGGGCCTGCGGCTCGCGGACTACGGAGTCTGATCATGACAACCAAGAAGAAGAGGGTGACGCCCGGTTCGGTCACCACTCCACAGGGAGCACCCCATCCCTATCTCAATGCAAGGCGTAGCTGGAATTCCCATGTCGGCTCCCTCATCGCATCGCGCACGCTCTGGCAGGCCGTCGCGTTGATCAGCCTGCTGGTGGCCTTCGCCGCGGTTGGCGGCGTGGTCTACATCGGTAGCCAGTCCAAGTTCGTGCCGTACGTGGTCGAGGTGAACAAACTGGGCGAGGCCATGGCGGTGGCCCCCGCACCGCAGGCGGACAAGGTGGACCAGCGCATCGTGCGCGCGTCGGTCGCCGAGTTCATCGTGAACGCCCGCACCGTCACGCCGGACATCGCCATGCAGCGGCGCGCCATCTTCAAGGTGTACGCCCTGATGAACTCGGGCAGCCCTTCCACGCGAAAAATGACGGCCTTCCTGAACGGCTCGCCCGAGACCAATCCGTTCAAACGCGCGGAGAAGCAGACCGTCAACGTGGAGATCATCTCGGCCATTCCGCAAACCACCAGCACCTGGCAGGTGGATTGGGTGGAGACGCAGCGGACGCGCAAGGGCGACATCATGGGCAAGCCTTATCGCATGCGCGCCCTCATGAACGTGGGCAGCAACGCCATGCCACCGGAAGCGTCCGACGACCAGATCCGCCTCAACCCGATGGGTATCTACATTTCCGACTATTCCTGGTCGAAGCAGTTCTGACAGAGCACGATCAATGAAAACAGCGCCACTAATCGCCGCGATGGCGATGCTGGTGACGGGCTTCGCGTCCGCCACCACCGAGACGGATCTCGCCAACCAGTTCTTCTCCGCCGAAAACCCGAAGCTCACCGAGCAGGAAAAGGCCGGCCTCGACATCTCGCGGAAATGGGTGGCCAGCACGTCCGCGTCCGTGAAGCCGGTCCCGGGCCCCGATGGAACGATCCGTTTCCTGTATGGGCAGTCCCAGCCGAGCATCGTCTGCGCGGTGCTCCAGGTATGCGACGTCGAGCTGGAGCCGGGTGAGCAGGTCAGCTCGGTGAACCTCGGCGATGCGGTGCGCTGGCTGGTCGAACCCGCACTCTCCGGCGATGGGGAAGAGGCTATCCAGCACCTGGTGATCAAGCCGCTCGATGTCGGGCTGGAAACCTCGCTGATGGTCACCACCAACCGCAGGACGTACCACCTGCGCCTGCGCTCGCATCGTACCGAGTACATGCCGCGCGTGGCCTTCTCTTACCCGGAGTCCGCCGTTTCGAAGTGGGCGGCCGTGAAGAAGCAGGCGTCGGCCCAGCAGGCGCGGAAAGGCGGTACGCCAAAAAACGAGTACCTCGGCAACCTCGACTTTGGTTACCGGGTTAGCGGCAACGCGCCGTTCAAGCCTGCGCGGGTCTACAACGATGGCGTCAAGACCATCATCGAGATGCCTTCGACGTTCCCGCAGGGTGAGGCGCCGACGCTCCTCGTGATTCGCGAGAGCGGAAGCATGTTCAAGAAGGACGACCAGGTCATGGTGAACTACCGCGTCCAGGACGGCCGCTACATCGTCGACACGCTGTTCGAGAAGGCGGTGCTCGTGGCCGGCGTCGGCGTCGGCCAGCGTAAGGTCACGATCGAGAGGCGTCGATGAAGGGACGGCATTTCCTCGCACTGGCGGCGGCAGCGCTGCTGGTGGCATGTACGCCCCTGATGAAGACGGCCGCCGTGGCCGACCGTGATCCCCTGCGACGCGCGGTTGTGGACGACGTCGCCGAAGGCATGGGCCAGATCTTCGAGGCGGCCAACACGACGCTCATCCCATCGCGCACGATGTCCGGCCCGTTCGATACGGCGTTGGTTGCCGCATTGCGTCGCAAGGGCTTCCGCGTCGAGTCGTCGCCCTCCCAGGGGGAGGTGTTCGACTGCCGGGTGGATCCCATCGAAGGACTGATGTATCGGGTCACGGTGCACGTCGGCAAGGGCGAGCTATCGCGCTTGTGGGTGCTCGACGGTAGCTCGGCCTACGCCGGCGGCGCGTGGGTGCGACGGGAATGAGCGACATGGAGAAGCCACAACCCGCCATCGACGATGTCGAGCGCGATGCGGAGCTGCTTCCCAAGGTTGGCGATACGCCTACGGGTGTGCGGCGAGTCAACAACATGCCGCTGGTCATCATTGGCGGGGTGCTGGTCGTGTTCGTCGTCCTTGTCGCGATGGTTGCGTCGCAGCGTGGCACTCAGAAGAAGTCAGCGCCTTCGGCGAACACTGCCGCCCTGCCGGAGAACAGTCAGTTGCTCGATCAGATGCTAGCCAATGGTGCGCTGGGCGGTTTGGTCGCCGACCCCGACGAGGAGGGTGGCCCGTCGTTTTCTGTAGCGCGCGTCACCGACCCCGACTCCCCGCCTATCCCATCGTCGAGTGGTTCCCAGCGCCGCCAGGATGGGGGTGCAGAGGCCGAAGCGCTTGCCAAGGAGCGAATGAAGCTGTTTCAGACGGCCATGCACGCGAAGACAGCCGTTCCGAACACCCGGGACGCCGATGGACCGGCATCGGGATCGAAGCCAGATGATGAACGGAACGATCCATTGGGGGAGCCACGGGACGTGGAGGAACGCGATAAGCGCATTCCCGTATCGGCCAGTGGCGACTATGCGAGGTTCGACCGGACATCTGACGGCGGCAAGAAGAAAGATCGCTGGCTGCTCGCTTCCGCTGTCGAGAAACCACGTACGAGCTTCGAGATTCGTGCGGGCTCGGTCATTCCGGCGACCATGATCTCAGGTATCAATTCCGAACTGCCCGGACAGATCGTGGCCCAGGTGAGCCAGGATGTCTTCGATACACCCACGGGAAGGACACGCCTTATTCCACAGGGTTCGAAGCTGATCGGACGCTACAACCACCAGGTGGTACTGGGCCAATCGCGCGTCCTGGTGGCTTGGCAGCGCATCGTCTTCCCCGACGGAAAGGCATTCGACATGGGTGCCATGGAAGGCGTCGACAGCGCGGGTTATGCAGGCTTCGGTGACGAGGTTGACCGTCACTATCTCCGTGTCTTCGGGTCGGCGATCCTGATGTCCGGCATCGCCGCTGGCCTCACGTCGTCGCGGGTCAGTCCGGAAAACGATCCCTACGGCTCCTCCAATGCGGCTACGTTGAGCCAGAACCTTGCCCAACAAATCGGTGAGGTCGCGACGAAGATGATCGAGAAGAACATGGACATCGCGCCGACGCTGAACATCCGCCCGGGATACCGCTTCAACGTGATGGCCGTGAAGGATCTCACGTTCGATAAGCCGTATCAGGCGTTCGATTACTGACCGACTGCGTCAATTGCCCGGTAACTCGGGCCATCGTCACCCCAACCAAGGAATTTCCATGAAAGGAAAGAAGGTACATACCGCGCGTTGCGTTGCCATCGTCGCTGGCTTTGCGGCGTCGCTCCCGGCGCAGGCAATTCCGGTATTCGATCTGCCTAACTTCGCAATCAACCTGTTCAATGCGAAGACGCTCATTTCTATCGAGCATCAGCTGAAGGACAAGTCGGGTGATACGGTCAACTACAACACGTCAATCACGGCCGACATCGATCTGCAGAATATCGAGATAAGCAACGACTTCACCTGGATCATCAATAAGGGTGGAGATGAGATCATTCCTATCCCTAAAGCCGTGAAGGATCGACTGGACAAGATTATGGACTGGGAGAATACAGATGCTTTTACATCCCAGTTCAAGTCGGCGGCAGACTACGACCAGATCCCGGAAGGAGCCGATTCGGAGAGGGTGAAGATCGACGGATCGAGAGCCCGAAAAGCGGCCAACGACGCATTGATAACGACGTTGAGCGTGCAACGGAATGCGTTCAATGCGGAGTTTGAAGACCTGCGGGGGATGGCCGATAAGGTCACGACGACCACCGGTCATGGAAATCAGATGCAGATCGCAAACGCCATGTCCACGACGCAGATCAATCAGCTGATGAAGCTGCGCTCGATGATGCTTGTCTCGGAGGCATCACGGGCCGTGGAAGCCCAGGTCGCTGCCGACAGGGATGCGCGCGCCATTGCCGTGGGAAAACGCCTCAACGACGGGCTGGACAGGGCAGCTAGCCAGAGCCTGATTCCGCTTTCGCAGTACTGACGAAGAACGGCGGTGCCGAGAGGCGCCGCCATGTCGCCGCGGCATCTTCCATCTTTCCGGTCCAGTCCAATGCCTTCAGCCTCACGCTTCGGGGTCGCTCTAGCAGCAACCTTGTCGATCCTTGTCATTCCGGCGGTGGTTGCCGCTCCAGTACCGGTGCGGAACCTGGCCAGCGACGTCATGACCGCGTTCAATGGGTACGAGCTGGGCGAGACGATATTAGAAGCGGCGAAGTCTCTGTTCCTGGCCTTGGCCACTATCAGTCTCGTGTGGACGATGGGACTGTTGGTCGTGCGGCAGGACATCGGCGAGATGCTGATGGAGTTGCTGAGGTTCATCGTCGTCACGGGGACCTTTTACTGGCTCCTGATCAACGCCAGCACCCACGGCGGCGGCGGGGGTTTTGTCGAAGACATCGTGCAGTCGTTCTTCAAGATGGTCAACGACAGCACCAGCGCCGAGTTGATCGAAAGCAAGGCGAACAGCGTCCTCGCACGCGGCCTCCATGTCTTTTATTCCACGCTGCGAGAGACGGAGGGTGCCGCTAATGCGGAACGTATCCTGAGCGTCCTTGTGGCAACCGTGATCCTGGTGATATGCGCCTTGATGGCCGCTCAGTTCGTCCTCGCCCTGGTCATGGCCTGGATCCTCGGATATGCCGGCATCTTCCTATTGGGTTTCGGTGGCGCGCGATGGACCTCGCAGATAGCCATCAATTTCTATAAGCATGTCGTCGCCGTCGGCGTCGGGCTGCTGGCACTCAGCATCATAGGCACCGTCGCGGCGACGTTCCTGGAGGATGTCCAGTTCGACCAGGATGCGCGCGCCGTGTACGCGTTCACACACCTCGGTGTGATGTTGGGCGCATCGGTTCTCATGATGGTGTTGTCCATGAAGGTGCCACAGTTGCTGTACACGCTCGTGACCGGTTCCACGTTAGGTATGTATGCGGGGTCGGCAAGTGCGGCCGGTACCGCTATCGCCAGTGCCGGTGGTTCGGCGAGGCCCGGACCTTCAGGTCAACTCCCAGGCACGGGAGACCACAGGACGGACGGCTCATCGAGCCAATCCGGGCGTTACGACTCGGTCATGGACGCCGTGCAGCGGTCGGCTTCGCTCGCTGGAGGCATGAGCGATTCGTTTCACGCCGGAGGGGGCTCCGATCCCTTCGGTGTACCACGCAAGGCCGATTCCCATCGGCAGGGCAGTAGCCACAGCGTCTTTGCGGACGTGCTCGCGACAAATGTGGCGCGACATTCGCCAGGGCTGCCGGATGCCGTGGCGTCGCACGAAGCGAGCGAGGGCGCCTTTCGTTCGGTATCGGCGGAGTCCCCATCGCCGACGGCACAGGCGGCCCGACTGCACTCGGGACGAGACAGTGCCTCGGTGGGTGGACCGGGGGCGGCGGATTCGATCGAGCAGCATAGCGATGCGGCAGGAGCGTCACACGCCGAGGGCTTCCACGCGATCGCGTCCACTGGCAGTGGCGCCTCGGCCACGCCGCTGGCAGCGTCGACACGACCTACGGTCGAGAACATCGCGGTCAACGAGACTCATGCGATACATGATGAACCGACACGCGCTATGCCAGGTTCGGCCCAGGACAGCGCCGTCCCAGCGATTGCCATGGCGGATCAGGCGCACGAGTTCCAGGCAGGAGGGGTGAGCGCGTCTCGACCTGATTCGTCTGCAACCACACATGTTTCGGCTGCCTCCGTCGAGCACGGGATGGCGGCCGTAGGTTCTGACGGCGAAGCATCGCTAGCCAGCCATCCGACGACATGGGGTTCTACTACAGAGTCGCAGGTCGGCGTTTCCTCCGACACGGATCAGCTCACAGTGCAGGGCGCACAGGCGTCGGCTATGACAACGTCAACGGCCTTCGACATCACGCAGCAAGTGGACGTGGCGGCAGTCGGAAACGCCAGCGAAGCATCCAGCCTCGTGCTGCCAGGTGCCACGCTCACAGCGATTCCGTCGCGGGACGGCGATCACGTCTCGCCCGAATCGCGAACTGATGACGACATCAGGAAACACGATGTGAACCGGATCTCCGTCACACAGGCCGACATGGCATCCACGGATAGCGGTGGCGTGTCTCGTGAAGTGCTACTGGACGGAGCCACTGTCCCTCCCATGCCTTCGACCGATACGGCGCACATCACGGTGCGCGACATCCCCGAAGACCTTCCCCGGAGGGACGCCCCATGATGGATACGCTTCCTGACGTTCCGGCTGAGAGCCAGGAGATGGTCGCGTGCTCCCTCGGCGCCGCACTTGCCTACGATATTCCCGCCAACGTGTTACTGGCCGTGGCGGAGAAAGAAGCCGGTAAACCCGGGCAATGGGTCCGCAACCGTAACGGCACATTCGATGTCGGCGCGTTGCAGTTCAATACGTCCTACCTGCGCGATCTGGACCGTTATGGGATCACTCCGGAAGACGTGGCCGCACCAGGCTGTTTTCCCTTCATGCTTGCCGCCTGGCGTATACGCGGTCATTTGCGCAACGACAGCGGCGATGTGTGGACACGCGCTTCGAACTATCACTCACGCACGCCCCAGTTCAACGCACGCTACCGTGCGGATCTTATCCGTCGGGCGGCGCGCTGGACCACGTGGCTGGACAGCCACTTCCCGACCCACGACGCCGTCGTGGACGTCACTCCTTACGGAACGAGGTAAACCATGAATCCCATCCGCAAATCGATTTCCCGACAGGCACTCCGCGGCATAGCCGGCAGCATCCTGTGGTTGTCTTTCGATGCGGCAGCCGCCGAGGGTGGCTGCATCTACTCGAACACGGGCAACTATCAGATCGGCCAGGGGGCGAACATCACGGTCAGGAACAGCATTCCGCCGGGCACCCCGGTACGCGACGAGAAGGCACGCGGCGATGGAACCGTCCTCGCCACCTGCAGGCGAGGGGCGGCCACCTTCAAGGGAGCCTACGTACAGTCGATCAGCGAGAACTTGGTGCCATTGACCGTGAACACGATTCCGTCTGGCTTTGGCATCGAGCTGCGCGTCGAGGAAGCGGAAGGTGGCATATACGAGTTCCCACATGAGTACCAGCGTTCCTCGAACGAAAACTTCTGGTTCGTTCGCAGCAACGAGGCCGCCGTTGGGTACAAGGTGATCCGCATGTCAGGGCCAGTGGCATTCGGCCGGGTCGACCAGACGAAGATCGCCGAGCAATGGTCGTATGACGCCAATGGCATCAGGACGCGGCCATTCCGGGAAATGAAGATCTACGAACTCTACTTCGTGCGACCGGCGTGCAGCATCGAGGCTGCCGACCTGACGCAGACGGTCGACGTCGGGGCGTTCAATGCGAGTAACTTCGCCACCCCGGATCGCGCTACCCCCTGGAAGGAGTTCAGGCTGACCGTACAGGAATGCGAGGAACCCGTCGGGCTCATCGCCGACGTGACCTTCGGCGTCGGTGCCGACGCCGATCCCGACGATCCCACGCTCTACTCCCTTTCGGGTCCGGAGAACGTGGGTCTCGAAATCGGTGACGAGGACAAGAACACCATGGAGCCCGGCAAGACGTCGTCTTTCAACGGGCTCGGTACCGGCAAGGACTACGTGTTCAACGTGCGCCTGCGCGAGACGAAGCCGACGGTGAGGGGTGGCAGGTTCTCCAGGCCGGTCAGGGTCACCGTCAACTTCAGATGAGTACGAAACATGTGTCGGGCATCGGCCGCGGGATCAGTACACGGCGGTAAGCGTATGGAACGGCTTTGCCAGCTTGATGCCGTCTTTGTCCCAGTCCGATGCCGCCTTGCCGTCGACCGTGACCTTGCGGGGACGCATGCGGTCCGGCCAGAACACGCGTACAGGCGTGCCGGCGCGGATGCCCTTGTCGAGCGTCACCGTGAACGTGTCGCCCTCGCGACGGGCACTCATGCTCAGCGAACCATAGGCGACAGGCAGGCGGGTCACCGACAAGCCCTTGCCCGCCACCCACGCCGGAGGCGTGCCGGGCAGCAGGTAGAGGCCATCGTCGGCTTCACGCATCAACATGCCGAACAGCGTGCGCGCGTATTCCGACCCGATCCACGTGTGCGGCATGTCGCCGAGGTAACCCGGGTGGCGCAGGCGTGAGTGAACCACTTCGGCCCACATGTTCCACTCAGGCGGACGGCGATCGCGCACGACGTCGGCGAGCAACTCGGCGGCGTCGTTCGGGCGATTGAGGTAAACGTACGTGAGCACGTTGCGCAGTTCATACGGCGTGTAGGCAAACAGTTCGCCCGGTGCCTCGCGCTTGCGTACATCCGCGAGGTAGCGATCGAACGTCGTCACCAGCGCATCGTGCGGAAGCACATCCATCTGGCCCGCCGGATCGAGAGCGATCGACACGCTGGTGGGATCGCCGTCACCCAGATCCGCGGCGGCGGGAATCGTCTCGACGCCCTTCCACGCCATCGTGGTCTCGATGGACTTGCGCAGCGATTCGCGGAGCGCGGCGTACTGCGTGCGCGCATACGCGGCGAGCTCCTTGTCACCCCATTGGTCAGCCAGCCACGCGCCGTCGTGCCAGCCCTTCAATGCCCAGTAATCGTCCCAGTAGCTGTGCGTCGGGCTGGAATAGCCTTCGTGGCTGATCGACGGGGCGATGATGCCGTGGAAACGCTCCGGCGCGGGCAGGTTCGACAGATAGCCGGGCACCATGGTGCGCTCGCGCAGTTCCTGCATGAAATGCATGGCGGCGCGGACCTTGGGCAGATAGTCCTTCACGCTATCGGGCCCGCCGCCGAAACGCGCGACATCGGCCACCAGGTTGATGAATTCGCCCTGGCTGTCGTATTCGATGTCGGAACCGAAACCACGATTGACGCTGCCGTCGGCGTTGAGGATCGGCGAGACCAGGCCGTTCTCATGCACGGCATGCGCCGCGTACCAGTCGAGGTAATCGCGGGCGGTCTTGACCTCGCCCATGCGCAGCAGGATCGATGCCGTGGCCGCACCGTCGCGAATGAAGGAGCGGTTGTAGTTGCGGGGACCAGCCTGCATGGCGTGTCCCGTCTGGTTCACCAGCATGTAGGCGGCTTGCGAGCGCAGGATGTCGACCAGCGATGCATCGGGCAACGAAATGCCCACGGTACCCAGGCGCTTCTGCCATTCGTCGGAAACCTGCGTGGCGACCTTGTCGTAGCCGTCCGCGGTCAACGCCGTGCGATCGACCGGCGGCGGTTCGGGCAGGTGACCGTTGGCATCCGCCGGTGCGTTGCCAAGGGGAAAGGCGACGACGACGTCGCGCTGCTCGCCCGGCGCAAGGTGCACGCGGTAATCGAGCAAGCCGGCGGCCAGCCCATCGGCATCGTGGGCTTCGCGCGCGTCCGGCACCGTACCGGCGGCGACATTCGCCGTGATCTCGGTCTCGCCATGCGCGCCGAACGGCGCGGCACCCGCGCGATCGACCGGTGTCAGCGAGGCCAGCAGCGTGCGGCCTTCCACGCGCACATCGGTGTGCGCCGCGTCGCCGGTGATCGCGATGTCGTGGATCGGGGACGGACCACCGTTCTGCCACGGCGGGTTCACCTGGATCGGTCGAACGACGAGGGCGAGCGCGCCGTCGACCGGCGTGCTGCCCTGGTTGCGCAGACGGTGACGAAGGAGGACGACGGGCTGGCCGTTGCCTTGCACCGCGATCGCCTCGCTGGTCATCGACAGGCCTGGCTGCACGGTCCAGCTTACCGACGGCATCGGTTTCCAGCCATCGCGCAAGGCGTGCGCGCGGTCGGTGCCATCGGATACGGCGGCATGCCCCGAGGCGTCGCGCCAGATGGCCTGCACCTGCGGTCCGCCTTTGTATGGCTCGATGTTGCCGTATTCATCGAAGATCGACTTCTGCAGGCCGGCCGGCACGCCCACGGCTGTCCAGTACACCTGCTGCATGTGCAGCGAGGACGGGAACAGGGCAGCGTTCGCGCGGACGGCGGCGATCTCGTACCGCTTCATGGCGGTCATGACGCGTAGCGGTCCAAGGAAGCGCAGGCGCTTGATCTTCGGGGTCGCACCATCCTTCATGCCGACGACCAGGCGCAGGGCGGTCGTCGCGTGTGTTTCGCGGGCAGCGAGATACGAGGTATCGCCCAGGCTCCCCGGGTCGCTGTCCAGGGTGGTCCAGGCCCCTTTCGCGTCACGTGCCTCCAGCGTGGCCCCGTCGCGCGGTCCGTCCCAGGTCACCTCGACACCGGCGATATCCAGCGGACGCGGCAGCGAGATATCGAGCTGGCGCGCGCCCTTGGGACCTTTGCCCACGATGGATCGCGTGCTGCCGTCCGCCCACAGCGCCGCGCCATCGTCCTTGCCGTCCAGGCCGGCGATGCGCGCCACGTCCGTCGCCGCGTAGGGCTCGAACTCGAAGACCGAGACACCCCAGTCCGCCGTCCGGGCGGGTGCGGCCAGCCGGACGAAACGGGCATCGGTCGCCGGGAACACGAGGAACTCGGTGCCTCCGGGGGAGTCGGTCACGCTGTAGACGGGGTGGAAATCCTTGCCGTCCACCGAGGTCTGGATCGAGTAGGCCGCGGCGAAGCCGCTGTCCCAGTGAATCCGTACGCCACCGACCTTCGTGACCTTGCCCAGGTCCACCTGGAACCAGTGGCCCGGGCTGAAGGAGCCGCCCCAGCGTGTCGTCTCATCCGCGTCGATGCCATGTTCGGGTGCCAGCGCGGGCACCTGCTGGGACGAGCTACTGGCTTTCCATGAGGAACGCGGCGGCAGCCCATCGGCGGCGAGGGCAGGGATGGCCAGGAACGCCGAGAGGGCGAGGCCGAGGCGAGCGAAGCGGGGAAAAGGTCGGGCGTGCATGTGGGTCGTCCTCCGGGGAGGTCACCAAGCCTAGGCACGTAACGCGATGTAACCAAGCCTTCGGCGCTAGAATCGGTCTTCTCGCAGGCAAGAAGTCGTTCGATATGCGGAATCCATTGCAGGAACAGCTCCTCAAGGCCGGATTGGTCAAGAAGGACAAGGCGGCCAAGATCGTCCGCGACCAGGCCAAGCAGCGCCAGGGCAAGGCACCCGCCGCGCCGGCCGAAGACTCGGTCGACGCCCGCAAGCTGCAGGCCGAGCGTGCCGAGCGCGACCGCGCGCTGGCCGCCGAGCGCAATGCCGAGGCCCGGGCGAAGGAGATCCGCGCCCAGGTGCGGCAGATCATCGAGACGACCAAGGTGAAGCGCGACGGTGACAGCGCCTATCGTTTCCCCGATGGCGAGAAGATCGCCAGCATCTTCATCAACGACAGCCTTCGTGCGCAGCTCGCCTCCGGCGCGCTGGTGATTGCCCGTGCGGGTGACGGCTACGAGCTGATCCCGCGTATGCCCGCCGACAAGATCCACGCCCGCGCGCCGGACATGATCGTCCTCGATCACGGTCGCAAGGACGGCGAGGCGAAGCAGTCGGAAGAAGACATCGACGACTATTACAAGCAGTTCGTCGTTCCCGACGACCTCATCTGGTAACGGAGCGCCGCCGATGACCATCCTCGTCACCGGCAGCGCCGGCCACCTGGGTGAAGCGCTGATGCGCCGCCTGCGCGCCGAGGGGCACGACGCGCGTGGCCTGGATATCAAGGCATCGCCCTTTACCGATCGCGTCGGCTCGATCGCCGACGAGGCCTTCGTGCGCGACGCGATGTCCGGCGTCACGCGGGTGATCCATAGCGCCACGTTGCACAAGCCGCATGTGGCGACGCATACGAAGCGCCAGTTCGTGGACACGAATGTCGGCGGTACCGTGGCTTTGCTCGAAGCCGCCGTGGCGCACGGCGTGGGTTCCTTCGTCTTCACCAGCACGACGAGCGCGTTCGGCGCGGCGCTGTCGCCTGCAGCAGGCGAACCGGCGGCATGGATCGATGAAGACGTCGTGCCCGTGCCCAAGAATATTTATGGAGCGACGAAGATCGCCGCCGAAGGCATGTGCGAACTCGTCGCTCGCAAGGACCGCTTGCCCGTGCTCGTATTGCGCACGTCGCGTTTCTTTCCGGAGGACGACGACAACGCGCATGTGCGTTCCGCGTACGACACGCTGAACATGCAGGCCAACGAACTTCTCTACCGGCGCGCGGACATCGAGGACATCGTGGAGGCGCATCTCCGCGCGCTCGACCGGGCGCCTGCGCTGGGCTTCGGACGGTACATCGTTTCGGCCATGACGCCGTTCTCTCGCGGTGACGTCGCCGCGCTCCGCCACGATGCGGCAGCCGTCGTGCGTGGCCTGTTTCCCGATGTCGAGGCGTTGTACGCGGCGAAAGGATGGAAGTTGCTGCCGTCACTGGATCGGGTCTACGACAGCGGCCGCGTAAGCCGCGACCTGGGCTGGAAACCGAAACGCGATTTCGCCTTCGTGCTGGAGAGCCTGCGCCGTGGCGAGGATTTCCGCAGCGACCTGGCGCGCGCCATCGGCGCAAAGGGCTACCACGACACGGTATTCAAAGAAGGCCCCTACCCCGTCGCAAGCTGACGGGGCACCCGCAAGCTGGAATATCCCAGTGACTTGTGGGAGCCGCTTCAGCGGCGAATTGTGGGAGCCGCTTCAGCGGCGATCCCGCGGCAGCGGGCCAGGATGTGGCAAGCACCCATCGCCGCTGAAGCGGCTCCCACAGGTCTGCTTTCCTTCCCACAGGTCTGCCGTTCTTCCCTCAGGTCTGCAATGGCTCTCACAGGTCTGCGGTCCTTCCCACAGATCTGTGGCTACAGAGAAGCACGCCCCGTTGTCAGCTTGCGCTCATGACGCAGCAGCCAATCCTTCCGCCACAAGCCGCCGCCATATCCGGTCAGTGAGCCATCGGCACCGATTACCCGGTGGCAGGGAATCACGATGGCTAGCTGGTTGGCGCCGTTGGCGCGCGCCACGGCGCGAACCGCGGTATGCCGTCCTGCGGCTATCGCGATGTCCGAGTAGCTGCGTGTCGTCCCGGGCTCGATGGCGACCAGCTCGTCCCATACCGACTTCGTAAACGCCGAGCCGTGCAGGGCGAGCGGTGTATCGAATGTCGTTCGAGTGCCCGCGAAGTACTCGCCCAGTTCCGCCTCGATGCGATCGATCACGGCGGTGCGGCCGAACGTGATCGTGGAACGCGTCGCTTCGCGCAGTCGCTTGAGTTCCGTGGGCAGGGCGGTGCGGTCGAAGAATTCGAGGAGGTGCAGGGCGTGGGTATCGGCCACGGCCAGCATGCTGCCGATAGGCGTCTCGATCCAATCGGCCTTTAGCAATTCGCGGCCGCGCAGATCGGCCGGGCAATCGCCGAGCAACCTGACGATCGCTTCGCGGAAGCCACTGCCGGACTCGTAACCGGCCGACTGCTGCGCATCGATGACGCTGGCGCCGGCGGCCAACCGGTCCATGCCGCGACCGGCGCGGCGCAGGCGGGCCATGTCGAGGAAGGTCAGGCCGAGGTGGCGCTTGAAGGTCCGGCGAACCGTGGACGGGTCGTAGCCGAGGCCGAGCAGATCGTCTTCGGACCAGATGCGTTCCGGTTCTTCTTCCAGCCGCTGGAGCAGGGCGGAAACCATCGGTTCGCGCTGGCCTACCGGGTCCAGCGGCCGGCAACGCAGGCAGGGCCGGAACCCGCCTTCGAAACAGCCGGCGACGGAGTCGAAGAAACGCGTGTTCTCGAGTTTCGGTTTGCGCGCCGGGCAGGTCAGGCGGCAGAACACGCCCGTGCTGGTCACGCCGACGAAGACGTGGCCGTCATAGGCGGGGTCGCGCTCGAGCAGGGCCCGGTAAAGTGTCTCGTGGTCGGGAAGGTCGAAGAGCATGCGCGTAGGGTACGCCGGCTTCCGTGGCGGCGCCGCCGGAGATCGGGCGGCTATTTCGAGGGTTTGTGTGGGAGCCGCTTCAGCGGCGATCGGGCCCGCTGCCGCGGGATCGCCGGCATAGCCGGCTCCCACAAGTTTGGCAGGGTTGTACGCCGGCATAGCCGGCTCCCACACACGCCCCAGCGGGCGGGTTTACCGCGCATCCAGCGTTTTCGCGGATCAGGCCTTGTTGCGGTCCGTTTCGAAGGCCTTGTTGATGCGCAGCGCCAGCAGGGTGCAGGCCACGCCCGAGAGCAGGTAGGCGCTGACGGCCACGAGGCCGAAGCGGCTCGACAGGCTCAGGGCCACCAGCGGGGCGAAGGCCGCGCCGATGAGCCAGGCGAAGTCGGTGGTCAGGGCCGCGCCGGTATAGCGGAAGCGCTTGGCGAAGTTCGCCGTGACCGTGCCGGATGCCTGGCCATAGGAGAGGCCGAGCAGGCCGAAGCCGATGATCAGGAAGGCGTCCTGCGCGACCTTGCCGCCGCCGAGCAGCCAGGGCGAGGCGATGGCGAACAGGCCGATCAGCACGGCCATGGTGCCGAGCGTGTTGCGGCGGCCGACCTTGTCGGCGATGACGCCCGAGGCCACGGTGGCCAGGATCGCCACGAAGGCGCCCACGATCTGCACGATCAGGACGTTATCGATGTCCTGCGAGCGGTTGAGGGCGATCCAGGACAGCGGGAAGATCGTCACGATATGGAACAGGGCGTAGCTGGCCAGGGCCGCGAACGCGCCGATGAACAGGTTGTAGCCCTGCGCCTGGAGCATCTCCATGATGCCGATAGGCTCCAGTTCGCGCTCTTCCAGTGCCTGGGTGTATTCCTCGGTGACGACCAGGCGCAGACGGGCGAACAGGGCCACCACGTTGATGGCGAAGGCCACGAAGAACGGGTAGCGCCAGCCCCAGTCGAGGAAGTCGCCGCGGGACAGCTGGGTGTTGAGGAACAGGAACAGCGAGGCGGCGATGAGGAAGCCCATCGGGGCGCCAAGCTGGCCGAGCATGGAGTACCAGCCGCGGCGGTTCTTCGGGGAATTGAGGGACAGCAGGGAGGGCAGGCCATCCCAGGATCCGCCCAGCGCAATGCCCTGCAAGAAGCGCAGGACCGCCAGAATCACAATGACGGTGTAGCCATGGGACGTGTTCGCCGGGAGAAAGGCGATGCAGACCGTGGAAGTGCCGAGCAGGAACAGGGCCGCGGTAAGCTTCGTGCTACGGCTCCAGTTGCGCTGGATCGCCATGAACAGCGTCGTGCCGATCGGGCGCGCGATGAAGGCGAGCGAGAAGATCGCGAAGGCCAGCAGGATACCGTCCAGCTGGCTCAGGAACGGGAAGAACACCGACGGGAACACGAGGACGGATGCGATGCCGTACGTGAAAAAGTCGAAGTACTCCGAGGCGCGGCCAATGACCACCCCCACGGCGATTTCGCCGGGAGCGACGGCCGCATGGACGGTCTGGTGCTGCCGGCGGACGTCCTGTTCGGCGCCTTCCGCGGCATTGTGATGGGCGTGTGAAATGCTCGACATCGGTTTCGGCCCGCTCGGGGAGTTGGATGGCAGGATAGCGAAGGATCGCACTACTCGGCTTGTAGGGCCATGGGACAAAGTGTCCTATGGCCGTCGCAGGCCGATCGGCGTATTTTTTCGTGTCCCCACGGTTGCCTCCATCATGCGAATCTCCATGAAGATGTTGCGCGGATTGCTGATCCCCGCCCTGGCCCTGCTCTTGTCGGGCTGCGACGCCGTGCTGCTTTCCCCGTCGGGCGATATCGCCCGGCAGCAGCGCGACCTGATCATGATTTCCGTGGTGCTGATGCTGATTATCATCATCCCCGTGATCGTGATGATCTTCCTTTTCGGCTGGAAGTACCGTGAGTCGAACAAGGCGGCCCATGCCGAGTACGCGCCGGACTGGAACCATTCCACGGTGCTGGAACTGCTGATCTGGTCGGCCCCGCTGCTGATCATCATCGCGCTGGGCGCGGTCACCTGGACCAGCACGCACAAGCTCGACCCGTACCGCCCGATCGAAAGCATCGACCAGACCCGGGCCGTCGCCCCGGGCACCAAGCCGCTCGTGGTCGAAGTCGTCGCGCTGGACTGGAAGTGGCTGTTCCTCTATCCGGAGCAGGGCATCGCCACCGTGAACGAGATGGCCGCGCCGGTCGACCGTCCGATCGAGTTCCACATCACCGCCTCCAGCGTCATGAACGCGTTCTTCGTCCCCTCGCTGGCAGGCATGATCTACGCCATGCCGGGCATGGAGACCAAGCTTCATGCGGTCATGAACAAAACCGGCGATTTCGAAGGCATTTCGGCCAACTACAGCGGCGCCGGTTTCTCCGACATGCGCTTCCGCTTCCATAGCCTGTCCGATGCCGACTTCGACGCCTGGGTGGCCAAGGCCAAGGGCAGCGCCGACAAGCTGAGCCGCGAGGACTACCTCAAGCTCGAGCAGCCGAGCCAGAAGGAGCCGGTCCACTACTACGGCACGATCGCCCCGGACCTCTACAACGCCATCCTCAACCGTTGCGTCGAGTCCAACCGCATGTGCATGAGCGACATGACGGCACTCGACAAGCAGGGCGGACAGGGCGTGGTGGGTGCCTACAACGTGACCTCGCTCGACGCCGCGACCCGTGCGCGCGTGGGCCTGAGCGATGTGGGCCAGCGTTACGTCGGCGCCCTGTGCGTCGGCAGCAGCGCCGCCGGCCTGCCGATGACCCCTGCCGGACGCCCGCTCTAAGAGCGGTCGCCTCCTAAGAATTCAAGCCTTGCGAGTCCGGTAATGAACATGCCCGATCTAGCCAAACTGATTTTCGGACGCCTCACCCTGGAGGCGATTCCCTACCACGAGCCGATCCTGATCGGCACCTTCGTCATGGTCGCCATCGGCGGTATCGCCTTGCTGGCGCTGATCACGAAGGCCAAGCTCTGGGGCTATCTCTGGAGCGAATGGTTCACCAGCATCGATCACAAGAAGATCGGCATCATGTACATGGTGCTCGGTATCGTGATGCTGCTGCGTGGCTTCGCCGACGCGCTGATGATGCGCGCCCAGCAGGCCATCGCCTTCAACGGCAACCCCGGGTTCCTGCCGCCGCACCACTACGACCAGATCTTCACCGCCCACGGCGTGATCATGATCTTCTTCGTGGCGATGCCCCTGGTCACGGGCCTGATGAACTATGTGGTGCCGCTGCAGATCGGCGCGCGCGACGTGGCCTTCCCGTTCCTCAACAACTTCAGCTTCTGGATGACGGTCGCCGGTGGCCTGCTGGTCATGGCGTCGTTGTTCGTCGGTGAGTTCGCCCGTACCGGCTGGCTGGCGTATCCGCCGCTGTCCGGCCTGGCGGCGAGTCCGGATGTCGGTGTCGACTACTACATATGGTCGCTACAGGTGGCCGGCGTGGGAACCACCCTCTCCGGCATCAACCTGATCGCCACCATCGTCAAGATGCGCGCGCCCGGCATGACGATGATGAAGATGCCGGTCTTCACCTGGACCTCGCTCTGCACCAACGTGCTGATCGTCGCCGCCTTCCCGGTGCTGACGGCGGTGCTGGTGCTGCTCTCGCTCGACCGCTACGCCGGCACCAACTTCTTCACGAACGACTTCGGCGGCAACGCCATGATGTACGTGAACCTAATCTGGATCTGGGGCCATCCCGAGGTCTACATCCTGGTGCTGCCGGTGTTCGGCGTGTTCTCGGAAGTGGTCTCCACCTTCAGCCGCAAGCGCCTGTTCGGTTATGCGTCGATGGTCTACGCCACGGTGGTCATCACCGTGCTGTCGTACCTCGTGTGGCTGCACCACTTCTTCACCATGGGATCCGGCGCGAGCGTCAACTCGTTCTTCGGCATCACCACGATGATCATCTCGATCCCCACGGGCGCGAAGATCTTCAACTGGCTGTTCACGATGTACCGTGGCCGCATCCAGTTCGAAGTGCCGATGCTGTGGACGATGGGCTTCATGGTCACCTTCGTGATCGGCGGCATGACCGGCGTCATGCTCGCCATTCCGCCGGCCGACTTCCTGCTGCACAACAGCCTGTTCCTGATCGCGCATTTCCATAACGTGATCATCGGCGGCGTGATCTTCGGCATCTTCGCCGCGATCAATTACTGGTTCCCCAAGGCCTTCGGTTACAAGCTGGATTCGTTCTGGGGCAAGGTCTCGTTCTGGTGCTGGCTGTTCGGTTTCTACTTCGCCTTCATGCCGCTCTACGTGCTGGGCTTCATGGGCGTCACCCGCCGCATGAACCACTTCGAGGACCCGTCGCTGCAGATCTGGTTCCAGATCGCCGCTTTCGGTGCCTTGCTGATCGCCGCCGGCATTGGCGCCTTCCTGGTGCAGCTCTGGGTCAGCTACAAGCGCCGCGACGAACTGCGCGACGTCACCGGCGATCCGTGGCACGGCCGTACGCTGGAGTGGTCGACCTCGTCGCCGCCGCCGGAATACAACTTCGCGTTCACCCCGGTCATCCATGAAGCGGATGCGTGGTGGGACATGAAGGAGCGCAACGCCGGCCGTCGTACGGAAGGCTACCTGCCCATCCACATGCCGAAGAACACGAGCGCGGGCATCATCATCGCCGGCTTCGCCTTCGTCCTCGGCTTCGCGATGATCTGGCACATGTTCCTGGTCGCCGGCATCGCCTTCGTGGCGCTGCTGGTGACCGCGATCGCCCATACGTTCAACTACAAGCGCGACTATCACATCCCCGCCGATGTCGTGGCCCGGACCGAGGCCACCCGCACGGAAGAGCTTGCCGCCCATGTCTGATATGCACGCCACGCCCTCCGCTGCCATCGCGGACCAGGACGTCCAGTTCTGGATGAAGGAAGAACACCACCCGGCCAACGGCACGTTGCTCGGGTTCTGGATCTACCTGATGAGCGACTGCCTCATCTTCGCCTGCCTGTTCGCCACGTACGGCGTGCTCGGGCGCAACTACGCGGGCGGCCCTTCGGGCGCCGACCTGTTCGAGCTGCCCCTGGTCGCGGTCAACACCACGATGCTGCTGCTGTCTTCCATCACCTACGGCTTTGCCGTGCTGGAGATGCAGAAGAACCGCAAGGGCACGATGATGGCCTGGCTCATCGTCACGGGCCTGTTCGGCGCCACGTTCCTCGGCATCGAGCTTTACGAGTTCGCCAACCTGATCCATGAGGGTGCGGGCCCGCAGCGCAGCGCGTTCCTGTCGTCGTTCTTCACCCTGGTCGGCACCCACGGCCTGCACGTGACCTTCGGCATCGTCTGGCTGATCACGTTGCTGTTCCAGGTGGGCCGCTTCGGCCTCACCCCGGCCAACAAGCGTCGCATCATGTGCCTGTCGATGTTCTGGCACTTCCTCGACGTGGTCTGGGTGGGCGTCTTCACATTCGTTTACCTGATGGGAGTGCTGCCGTGAGCGCGCACATCGAATCGCACGATCACCACGACAGCCACGATCACGACCATGACGATGGCGCCAGTCACAGCACCCTGAAGGGTTACATGGTGGGGTTCTTCCTCGCCGTGGTGCTGACGGCCATTCCGTTCTGGCTGGTGATGGGCAAGGTCATCCCGAACTCGCAGACGCTGGCGGTGGTGATCCTCACCTTCGCCGCGATCCAGATCGTGGTGCACATGATCTACTTCCTGCACATGAACTCGAAGTCGGAAGGCGGCTGGAACATGCTGGCGCTGATCTTCACCCTGGTCATCGTGGTCATCACGCTTACCGGGTCCATCTGGGTCATGTTCCACCTCAACTCCAACATGATGCCCGGCATGTCGCACAACATGACCGAGCAGCAGGTGAAGAACCTGCCTTGAGCGTGGAAAGCGCCAATGACATGAAGACGCCGCGCCGACCGCGCGGCGTCTTCGTTCTGGGCTTTCTCGCCCTGTTCGGAGCCGTGTTGTTCGCCGCGTTCGTGGCACTCGGGACCTGGCAGGTGCACCGCCGCGCGTGGAAGCACGACCTCGTCGCGCGCGTCGACGCACGGGTACACGCGCAACCCGTGGACGCGCCGTCCCGTGGGCAGTGGCCCGTGGTCAGCGCGGCCAACGACGAATATCGCCGCGTGAAACTCAGCGGCACTTTCATGCAGGACAAGAGCGTCCGTGTCCGCGCCAGCACGGAGCTCGGCATGGGCTCGTGGCTGCTGACGCCCATGCGCCTGCGCAACGGCGACATCGTGATCGTGAACCGCGGTTTCGTCTCGCCGACATGGTGCGACGGCAAGGCCACGTGCACGCCGGGCCCCTCCGGCGACACGACGATCTCGGGCCTGCTGCGCATCAGCGAACCGAAGGGGGCCTTCCTGCAGAAGAACCAGCCCTCGACCGACCACTGGTTCTCGCGCGACGTGGCGGCGATCGCCGCGGCCAAGGACCTCCAGCCGGCCGCCCCGTATTTCGTCGATGCCGATGCGGCGTCCTCCCCCGGTCGTGGCGAAGGCAACGACGGACCGGTAGGCGGCCTCACCGTGATCGCCTTCCCGGATAACCACCTGATGTACGCCATCACCTGGTTCGGCATGGCCCTGCTGACCCTGCTGGGCGCGTGGGTCGTCTGGAAAGACGAACGCCGCAAGCGCCGGGGCTGACGCCACATTTCAATTTTCGGGGCGCCGAACGTCTTTGAGGTATGCAGCCCCGTTATCCCCAAAGCGCCTCGTTCGACGACCTGCCGATCGGCTGGGCGTCACCCCGTCAGGATCGCGGCCCCCTGGGCCTGGTGCTCGACCACGCGCGACGACGCGCGGCCCTGCGCCGGATGCTGCCGATGCCGGAACGCCGGCTGGCCTACCTCGTACGCACGCTGACCGCGTTCCGCCGCCAGGCCGAGTGGCTTCGACTGGTCGGGACATCGCGTGCCATGCGCGCGGCGGCCGAGTTAAACCCGCGGGTGTACGAGCGCTGGCAGTCGCACTACATCTCGCGGTCTTTCGACCTGGCCTCGCGGGCGCGCCTCATCGAGGCGCATTACCGCTTCGTGGCGCGGGAATTCCCCGAGCGTCTGAGCAGCCGCCTGCTGAAGGGGCACGATGTCCGCCTCGCGACGCTGCCACTCGGTGACGGCGAAATGGCCTACCTGCATGCGCGCGCGCCTGAAAACGAATGCACCGGCGAGCTCGGGCTTTATCTGCTGAACGGCGACAAGGAAGTGATCTCGTCCTGTGCCATCACCTTCGGTGGCGCCGATGGCCTGCTGGTCGGCGCGGTGCGCGGATCGTGGGCGTATCTCGGCCGGGGCGCGATCGCACGGTTCAGTCGTGTCACGGGCGGCTTGCGTCCGCGCGACCTGCTGCTGGCAGTCGTGCGCGCCCTCGCAACCTATTACGGCATCGAACGCGTGCGCGGTGTCTCGTGCGCCTCGCATCCACTGGATCGCCGGGCCGGCGTCACGGCGGCGGCGTACGATCGTTTCTGGCGTCGCCATGGTGGCGTGCCGGGGGCGGACGGTTGCTTCGATATCCCGCGCCTTGGCGCATCGAGCGGCCGTCCCGAACGCGACACGTTCCGCAGGGAAGCCTGCGAAGTGGCATTGAAGGCGTTCGCGCGCGTACCCGCGTGATGCCGCCGTCGGCGGGAACTCAGAAGTCGTAGGTGCCCGTAAGCAGCACGACGCGGCCCTGGCGGATGGGCACGAAGGTCTCGTCGAAGTTCACCGCGTACAGCGTGCGCGCGAAAAGGTTCTTCACGCCCAGCGTGAGCCGCCAGTGTTCGCCATAGCGCGATACATTGGTCTCGACGCTGGCCTGTCCGGGGATGCCGAAGTACTGGCCATCCGCGCTGGTGCGGCCGAGGCTTCGACTTCGCGCCAGCACGCCCGCCGCCACGCCCCACGGTTTCACCGACCCGTCGCCGAAGCGATAGCTCGCCCACAAGGCGGCCTGGTGTTTCGGCGCGCCGGTGGCCCGGGTGTCGTCTTCATTGTGGATGCGCGATTCGGTCAGGCTGGCCAACACGTCGAGGCCGGGCGCGACCTGTCCGGCGAATTCCACTTCAAGGCCGCGATTGGTCTGGCCGGGGCCCGGTGTGGCGAAGAACGGCGGTTCCGGCGAAACCAGGTCGACGCTGTGATCGACGCGAATGCGATACAGCGCGGCGGTGAGTCTCGCGCGCTTGTCGAAGAGGTCGAACTTCGCGCCCAGTTCCACCTGGCGCGATGTCGCCACCGGTAACGGCTGGCCATCCTTGCCAAGCAAGGGATCGGGCTGGAAGCCGGTCGATGTATCCGCGTAAACGGAGACATCGGGCGAGACCTTGTAGACGACACCCAGCTTCGGAATCCAGCGCGTCTTGTGCACGTGCCGCGGCGATCCATCCTGCCAGCGGGTTTCCAGCTCGTAGCTGGTGCGGCGCAGGGCGGCGAGCACGTTCCATTGCTCGCCGATCGCCATCTGGTCCTGCAGGTAGAGGCCCGCATTGGTCTGCCATGAACCGCCCAGGTTCTGCACCGTCGTACTGACGGGCGCCACGAAGGCATTGAACTTCGCCGAGAAGTCGCTGGGGCGTCGCAGGTCGACGGCGATCGGTCGCGTGATGATGAAGGAGTCGCCGCCGCGGTCGACGTCCTGCGCGGTCTCCGTGGCCACGCCCTCGAGGACACTGCCGCCACCGTTGTCGCCCGCATGCGTGCGAGCGAGGTCCAGGCCCATGAGCAACGAATGCGTGACGTCGCCGTGGCGGAACGTCGTGCTCAGGTCGTTCTGCCATGTCCAGTACGTGCCCGAATAACGGAACGTGCGATCGACGGCATTCAGGGCACCCGCGAAATCGCTGACGACATAGGACTGGCTGCGGCCGTCGCTGCGCTGGCGTACATACTGGCCCTGGCTGTGGAAGGTCCAGTCGTCGGCGAACTCATGATCGACCTCGAACACGCCGCGCGTCGTGCGATACGTGGAGATATCGCTCGAATCGTCCGGCAGCGAGCGGTAGGGCGACGCACTGGACAGGCTGGGGCCGAGCAACACGGTGTGATCCGGACCGGGAACGCGATTGTCGACGTACTCCAGGCCACCCATCACGCGCGTGCTCTCGCCCTGCCATGCCAGCGAGGGTGCGAGGTACGCGCCGCGTCCACCGCCAAAACCCTGCGCCGTCTTCTCTCCGCGTTGTCCGGCGGCGATGAGGCGATAGGTCACCGCACCATCCTTCGAGGCAGCACCGGCAAGGTCCACGCCAAGACGCGCGCCGTCGTACTCGCCGACGGAGTAGGTGAGGGTGCGCACTTCCTCCGCCTGCGGCCGCTTCATCACGACGTTGATCGAGCCGCCGAAATTGTTGTTCTGCGATGCGTCGCCGAGGATGGCTTCCGGACCGCGCAGCACTTCGACGCGCTCGATGCCGATCAGCGGGGGCAGGTCTTCGGTACGCGCGATGCCATTGGGCATGCCATCGGTCATGCCGTGTCCCGCGTCGAAACCGCGGATCAGGAAAAGCGGCGATCCCCCGTAGCCATCCACGTACTGGACGCCGGCGACGTAGCGCGCGACGTCGCCGATGCTGACCGCCTGCTGCGATTCGATCACTTCACGCGTGACGACGGTCACCGACTGCGGCACGTCCGTGAGGCGCGTTTCGCTACGCGTGACCGTGCGCGTGCTGTCCGCCTTGAAACCGGTGTCGGAGATGAGGCCCTGCACGTCCACGGTGGCAAGCGGCACCACGGTGGCCGGATCGAACGTCACGTCCGGATCGACCGGAGCGGGGGTCGCGTTGCCGGGTTGCTGGCGCTGGCGAACCACGACGGTGCGCGGATCGTACGACTCGCGTTGCAGGTCGGTGCCTTCGAGCAGTTCGTCCAGCGCGGCATTGGGCGTCAGCACGCCCTGGGCGCCGCCCGAGCGCCAGTTCGCGATGGAGCCGGATGCGGTCAGTACCTGGACATTGGCTTGCTTGCCCCACGCCAGCAAGGCGGTGGCCAGCGGCTGTGGCGCGATGGCGAAGGACATGGGGCCGGCAGAGCCGTCGGCTGGCGCCTCGGCCGCGCCTGCGGCGCGGATCGCGAGCACCAACGCGATCGCGCCGGTGATTGCGCGCCGGCGCCCGCGAAGCGAGTACTGCAAGACCTGCGGCCCCAAGTGGTTTTCAGCGCGGCTGGGCACTCCGCGCCATGGTGGTCTGGCGGGCGAGTTCCAACCGGTCGGGATAGGTATCGACGCGGACCGGGAAAACTCGCGGCAGCGCGGATACCCAACTGTCGATGGTATCGACCTCGACCGTGCCGGTAAACGTCAGCTTGCCCAGCGCCGGATCGGTCAGGCGGATCGGCCGCGCACTATAGCGGTTCACGTTCTCGACCACCGACGACAGTGGCTCGTTCACGAATTCGAGCCGATGGCCGCGCCAGGCCGTGGCCGTGGCGGGGTCGATGTCCAGGATGCGCATGGCGTGCGTCTCAGGATCGAACGAGACCTCGCGCCCCGCACCCAGCTCGATCGTGCCCGCATCGTCCTGCGCGGCCAGCGGCGACACCCGCACGCGGCCTTCGGTCACGGCCACGGTGACGCGGTCACCGGTGCGGCGCACGTTGAAGGCGGTGCCGAGATCGCGGATCTGCAGCGGGCCCGCATTGACGACGAAGGGGCGCTCGGCATGAGCGACGCGGAAGAACGCCTCGCCCGCCTCCAGGTCCACCGCGCGAACATCGCGCCCATAGCGCGCCGTGACGGAGCTCGCGCCGCCCAGCTCGATGCTGGAGCCGTCGGGCAGGTCGATGTCGCGATGGCCGGCGCGCTCGCTGGCGTACTGCCGCGGGGCGTCGCTGGCGGCCGGACGCAGGGCCAGGAACAGCCCGGCTCCCAGCACGACCAGGGTGATGCTGGCCGCGAGCGCCATGGCGAGGTGCGGAGGTGCACGTCGCACGGAGCGCACGGGAGCGAAGCGGCCCACGAACTCGGCACGGGTGGCGGCATCCATCGAAGCGGCGGCCTCGGCCAGGGCCGATGCGCGGTCGAAGGCATCGGCATGGCGCGGATCGGCTTCCAGCCACTCGCTCCACTGGAGCAGGGTGGGCTCGGGCAGCGCGGGATCGCGCAGTCGCGCCCACCAGTCGGCGGCGGTGTGCTCGATGTGCCTGTCGGGGGCGAAGGTGGTCGTGGTCATGAGAGGTTCTCCGCGCGATCGCGGCGTTCGCGGCAATGCGCCAGGGCATTGCCGACGTGGTAGCGCACCATGCGCTCGCTGAGATTCATCTCACGCGCGATCGCGGCAAAGTCGCGGCCCTCGATCACATGCATGACGAAGGCGCGGCTGGTCTTGGCAGGCAGCTCGTCCAGTGCGTGGCGCAGGTCGCGCCATTGCTCGTGGGCCGAGGTGTGCTGCTCGGGAATGGATGTGACGTGCCAGTTGTCGTCATCGGGATCGGCCGGGGCCATGGCGCGCACGTTGCGCATGCGCAGGCGGTCCACCGCCAGGTTGGACGCGGCCCGGAACAGGAAGGCCCGCGGGGAGTCGATCACGGTCGCTTCGTCCAGCGAAAGCAGCTTCAGGTAAACCTCCTGGGCAACTTCCTGGGCGTCGGCGAGCGAGTTGAGGCGGGCCCGCAGGAAACCCACGAGGGCCGCGTTGTGCTCGCGGAACAAGGCGACCACCTGGGTAGCCCGGGTTCCGCCAGGCGGGGTGCCCGCCTCGGATGGATCCATGGTTTGCCTGACCGCATTCATGGGCTGGTGATAGACGCTTATATGGTCGCACGGTGGGAAATCGGCGCCCGTACGGGCAGGGACGAACGCCGATTTCCGCACCGGCGAAACCCTTAGACGTCCCAGCTTCGGAAAATTGAAATGGAAAGGACCTCTTGCCGGATTTGCCCTAGGCCATCCGGCGAATGGCGCCGTGCGTGGGCGCTCCGGATAGTGCGGGGAACGTGCCCCGATCCCGGGCGCGGGTTGGGGAAATCTCGGGAGGTCCGTATGAAACGACTGTCTGGCCGTTTCCCGGCCATTCGCTGCCTGGCCTGGGTGGGGCTCATCGTCCCCGCCCTGGCGCTGGGTGTGGAGAAACCGCCCGTGGCGCCGCGGATACCAGTGACCGACACCTACTTCGGGCGTCGCGTCGTCGACGATTACCGTTGGCTCGAGGACCAGAAATCACCGCAAAGCGTCGCCTGGATGAAAGGGCAGGCGGACTACACGCGCGCCATGCTCGACAGCATGCCGGGGCGGGCGGCGTTCTCGGCCGACATGCAGCGCTACCTCGACGCCGAGCCCTTCACCATCACCGACGTCGCCCTGGCCGGTGACTGGATCTTCTATCGCAAGCGCATGCGGGGCGCCGCCCAGGAAACCCTGGCCGTCCGCGCCGCGGCCGGAGGACAGGAACGCGTCCTGGTCGATCTCAATGCGTTGAGCAGGCCGGGGCATCACGTCGTCATGGACGGCTTCGTGCCCAGTGGGGATGGCCGGCTGGTGGCCGTGGCTCTTTCCGAAGGCGGTGAGGAGATCGGTACTGGGCACTTCTACGAGACGGCCACGGGCCGCGAACTGCCCGACCGGATCGACCATGTCGCGATAGGGCTGACCTTCGACGCCGCGGCGCACACCTTCTTCTACATCGCCCTCGAACGCCTCCCGCCGGACGCACCGGCCGTGGACAAGTTCCGCCGGGAACGCACCATGGCGCACACCATGGGCAGCGACGGTGCGAAAGATCCGGTCGTGCTCGCCCAGGGAACGACGCCGGATGTTCCCATCCCGGACTACGAGGCCGCCGCCGCGACCCCGCAGCGGCAGTCGGCCTATGCGCAGGCGATCGTCTATGCGGGTGTCGATCCCTACGGAAGTGTCTACATCGGGCCACTCTCCGCGCTGGCGACACATCAGGGATGGATCCGGGTCGCCGGCATCGAGAGCAAGGTCGCCGATGCGTTCATTCGGGGCGACTCCGTGTACCTGCTGAGTTTCGCCAAGGCGCCCAATGGCCGCCTGCTGCGGCTGGATGCGGGGCACCCCGACCTGGCTCGCGCCGAGGTGATTCCGATGCCGGATGGCACGGTGCTGTCCAGTGGTGAATCGGCGGGCCAGGGGGGTTGTTCCCGGCGGCCGACGCCCTCTACCTGCATGTGATCCGGAACGGCAAGGGTGTCGCACTGCGCGTTGCTTACGGCGCGCATCCGAAGGTGGAGACGATCACGCTGCCCAGGGACATGCAGGTCGACCGCATCGTCAGCAACGACGCCTTGCCCGGTGCCATGTTGCGGTTGAACTCCTGGAGCGATCCCGGCGACTTCTATCGCTACGATGTTTCTCAAAGTGGGCTGGTGGCGACCGGCCTGATCACGAAAACCGACGTCGACATCGGCGACCTCGTCGCCGAGGAAGTCATGGTGACTGCGAAGGACGGCGTGCGGGTCCCAATGTCGATCATCCATCGCCGATCCGTGGCGCGTACGGGATCGGCACCGACGATGCTGATCGGCTATGGAGCTTACGGCGTCACCGACACGCCGACGTACCGGCGGCATTTCAACGCGTGGTTCCAGCGTGGCGGCGTCATCGCCTTCGCGCACGTGCGTGGCGGTGGCTACTTCGGAGAGAAATGGCACCTCGCGGGCCAGAAAGCCACGAAGCACAACACCTGGGAAGACTTCATCGCGTGCGCGCATTACCTGGTCGACAAGGGCTACACGTCGCGGGCCCTGCTCGGGGGACTCAGCGCGAGTGCCGGCGGTGTCCTCATCGGCCGGAGCATCACCGCGGAACCCGGCTTGTTCGCGGCCGCCATGGTGGGCGTGCCGCTGTCCGACGCCCTGCGTGGTGAAACCGAACCGAACGGACCCACCAACATCCCGGAATTCGGCAGCGTGGCGACGAAGGAGGGCGCGGAAGCGCTCTACGCCATGAGCACGTACCACCACATCGAACCGGGAACGCCGTATCCGGCCGTGCTCGTGACGGCAGGCGCCAACGATCCGCGGGTGGAACCATGGCAGGGTGGCAAGACAGCCGCCGCGCTGCAGGCGGCGACGTCGAGCGGCAAACCCGTCCTGCTCCGCGTGAACTACGACGCGGGCCATCGTGCCGACAGCGCGGCGCAGGTCAACGCGGACTGGACCGATTACTTCACGTTCCTGCTCTGGAACTTCGGCGACAAGGCTTTCGTCCCGACCGCGAAGTGAATCACCTAAGCGGATCGTAAGGGCCACGAAGGCCCGCATCCGCTAGGATTCCCGAAACTGTCCGGCACGACGATTTCATGCTCTCCACCGACGAACGATCCCTGCGCCGCGAGTTTGGCTGGTTCATGCTGATCGCCCTGGCCGTGCTGGCCGCGGGCATCGGCCTGCGCGACCCGTGGCCGCCGGACGAACCGCGTTTCGCGCTCGTCGCGCGGCAGATGCTCGAATCCGGCCAGTGGCTGTTCCCACACCGGGGCATGGAGCTGTATTCGGACAAGCCGCCCATGCTGATGTGGACGGAAGCCTTCTGGATGTGGCTCACCGGCGGCTGGCGCGGTGCCTTCCTCATCACGTCGCTGCTTTCGGGCCTTGGCACGCTCGCGCTCACCTGGCACCTGGGTCGCCGCCTGTGGAACGCGCGCGTGGGTCTCTACGCCGCCGTACTGGTCCTGTCGACGATGCAGTTCATCGACGTGATCAAGCACGCGCAGATCGATCCGCTGAGCCTGTTCTGGATCACGCTGGGCAACACCGGGATCCTGCTGCACTGCCTGCGTGGCCCGAACTGGCGCATGTTCTGGCTGGGCTGCTTCGCGGCCGGCCTCGGCGTCATCACCAAGGGTGTCGGCATCATCGCGCTGCTGATGCTGATTCCCTACGTGGGCATGCGTGCGCTTCGCTGGCCCGGCGTGACGATGACCAGGGGCGATGGCTGGCGCTGGGCCGGCGGTGCGCTGGCCTTCCTGCTCGCCTGTTCGGTGTGGCTCGTGCCGATGCTCGGTGCGGCCTATGGCCTGCGCACGCCCGAGTACCTGGCGTATGTGCACGACATCCTGTTCCGGCAGACCGCCGAGCGCTATGCCAACTCGTGGCAGCACGCGGAGTATCCGTGGTTCTTCCTCGGTGTCATCGCGCGCGAATGGATTCCCGTCTGGTTGCTCATTCCCTTCGTGGTGGCGCGCTGGCGCGACGCGTGGCGCCTGCGCGAACCCCGCGTATGGCTGCCGCTGCTGTCGTTCCTGCTCATCCTGCTGTTCTTCTCGATTCCCCGCGGCAAGCGCGCGATCTACATCCTGCCCGCACTGCCGATGCTGGCCCTCGCGATCGCTCCCTACGTGGGCGACCTGCTGAAGACACGCTGGCTGCCGCGCGTCGCCTTCTGGGTGACGGTGGCATGCGGTGCCGTGTTCGGTGGTGTCGGTCTGTGGGCGTTGCTCACGCATCCGAAGGCGGCGCAGAAACTCGCGGCCAGTTATGAACTCACGGACGGTGGCCGTGCCCTCTGGATCGCCGCGATCACGGTAGGCGTTCTGTTCCTTGTCAGCGCCATCGCCTGGCGGCCGCGGCGTGGCGTGCTGGCACTGCTGACGGGCATGGCCGCGGGCTGGATCGCGTGGCCGTTGATGACCTACCCGGCGCTCAACGCGAACGAATCCGCCCGGCAGGTGATGGAACGCGCGGACGAGGCGATCGGTGCGGACGGCCAACTCGGCCTCGTTCTGTGGCGCGAGGAGAACCTGTTGCAGGCACGCCGGCCGGTCAGCGAATTCGGCTTCAGCCGCGGCGCGCCGGAGCAATTGCGCGACGCCCGGGCGTGGCAGGCGAAGGATCCTGCGCATCGGTGGATCCTCGTGACGGAAGAAGCGCTGGACAGCTGCGTGATCGCGGAGAACGTCCGCTTCATGGGCACCGCCAACCACCTGCGCTACTCACTGCTCCCCGCCTCGGCAACAAAGCCAGACTGCACCCCCACACCACCACCCGTCCCCCAAAAGGAAGCGCCGCCCTAAAAACGGACATCGCCGCTGAAGCGGCTCCCACAGTAAGGCGCTCCCTCGTTTTACTGTGGGAGCCGCTTCAGCGGCGATCAGCAAGTGATTGTGGGAGCCGCTTCAGCGGCGATCAGCGAGTTATTGTGGGAGCCGCTTCAGCGGCGATTAGCGAGACGCTAAGCCAGAACGGGCGCCTCCCCCCTGGTCCGCCGCAACATCCGCTCATACTTCTTCTTCGTCCGCGACGCGTTATGCGCACGATTCATCGAGCAGTGCGGAATGATGTTCTTCTCGCCGAAGCCATCGATCATGACCAGGCGCGGACCACCACGCGAATCCTCGCCATACACCACGTTCCACGCATGCAGGTCGGCGGCGATGGTGTTGTGCGACAGCAGTCGGGCATAGAACGCTTCCATCTCCGCCTGCGTCTTCGCCGTGAAGCCTTCCGCCTTCACCCAGTCGTGCAGCGTGGGCGCAAGGCGGCCGTCGGGCGTGCGGACTTTCTCCACGATCTGGCCGAGCCCGATGTCCGTCATCTCCAGCCCGACGACGCGTGCGATCGGCGAGGTGGCATAGCCACCCACGTAGATGCCGGTGACGTACTCGCGGAACTCACGCACGAAGTCCTTGTAGGGGCCGCTGCGAGCCATGCGGCGGTACCAGGGAGCCTTGTTCCAGCGCTCCTCGATGGAGCCGCTGGCGATCACCTTGATCAGCAGGTCGGCCTCGTCGGGGTGCTGGTACACCTCGCGGACATGCCCGGTGGCGATCGGCTTGGCCTCGGCCAGTCTGAACATCGTCGATCCTCGTGCGGCGGCCGAAAGCCTGCCGTAAGTTGCTGAAGGGACGCACAGTGTAAAGTCATGGCGCTGTAACATGCGTTCTTCCATGCGTGGCGGCCCGCCGCGCCCCATCCGGACCTCCACCGTGCGCAAGCTTACCTGGCGTTTCATCGTTGCCGCCCTCGTCTTCCTGACGCTCTCGCGCGTCGGCCTGTCGCTGTGGCAATGGACCCGCGTCCACGATGCCGGTGGGCTCTGGCCGGTACTGTTCGGTGGCTGGCGCATCGACCTCTCGCTGGTCGCCATGATCGTGGCCCTGCCGGCGCTCCTGTCCCCGTGGCTCGGCCACCGCGCATGGCCCACGCGCATCACGGCATGGTGGTTGCGTTTCTGGTGGATCGCCTTCGTATTGCTGGAAGTGTCCACGCCGCAGTTCATCGTCGAATACGACACGCGTCCGAACCGGCTCTATTTCGAGTACCTGACCAGCCCGAAAGAAGTGCTCGGCATGCTCTGGCAGGGCTACAAGCTTTCGGTGGCGGCCGCCCTTGTCGTCCTCGTCATCGTCGGCTGGATCGGCTTCCGCCTGCTTCCCACGCGCCGCCCGGATCGCAAGCCGATGCGCGGATGGCTGCGCCCCGTGGCAACCGTGCTTGCTTTCGTGGTCCTCTTCCTCGCCGGTCGCGGCACGCTCCAGCACCGTCCTCTGAATGCCTCGCAAGTGGCCTTCACCAACGATGCGATGGTGAACACGCTGCCGCTGAACTCGCTTTACAACGTGCTCAACGCGGCCATCGCGCTGGGCAACGAGCGCTCCGCATCGGCCGTGTACGGCAAGATGCCGGAAGACGAGATGCAGTCCATCGTGCGCCAGAACGCCGGCCTCGAAGGCGCACCGCTGGATCCGCAATATCCCAGCCTGCATCGCCAGCAAGCCACACGCCAGGGTGACAAGCCGCTCAACCTCGTGATCATCCTCGAGGAAAGCCTTGGCGCGCAGTTCGTCGGCAGCCTCGGTGGCGCCGGTTACACGCCGGAGCTGGACAAGCTCGCCAACGACGGCTGGTGGCTGGAGCGTACCTACGCGACGGGCACGCGCAGCGCGCGCGGTCTCGAAGCCGTCACCACCGGTTTCCTGCCCACGCCGGCCGAAGCCGTGCTGAAACTGCCGCGCAGCCAGCGCGATTTCTTCACCCTCGGCGCATTGCTCGACACGTTCGGCTACAACACACGCTTCCTCTATGGCGGCGAGGCGCATTTCGACAACATGCGCTCGTTCTTCTACGGCAACGGCTTCAAGGAAGTCGTGGATCGCGCCACCTTCGAGACCAAGCCGGGTTTCGTCGGCTCGTGGGGGGCGTCCGACGAGGATATGTTCAACGAGCTGCACCATCGTCTTCTCGATGACGGTGACAAGCCCACGCTGACCGTCGCGTTCTCGGTGTCCAACCATACACCGTGGGAATACCCCGCCGGCCGCATCCAGCCGGATGGCGATCCCGCCAGCAACGCGAACGCCGTGCGCTATGCGGACTGGTCCATCGGCCGCTTCTTCGAGAAGGCGAAGCAGTCGCCGTACTGGAACCACACGGTGTTCCTGATCGTGGCCGACCATGACGCGCGCGTGTTCGGCGCCAGCCTGGTGCCGGTGCGTCACTTCCACATCCCCGCGCTGATCATCGGCGCGGGCGTGCCGGTGAAGAAGGACGACCACATCGTCAGCCAGGTCGACCTCGCGCCGACCCTGCTGTCGCTCATCGGCATCAGCAGTGAGCATCCGATGCTCGGTGCCGACCTGACCCAGCGTTATCCGGACCGCGCCATCATGCAGTACGGCGATAACTACGGTTACCTGAAGAACGACACGCTCATCGTCCTTCGTCCGAACCAGCCGGCCACGCAGTACCACTACACGTTGAATGGCGAATACACGCCGAACGGCGAGAAGCTGGAGCCGCAGGCGGTCGATCCTCAGCTGGAAAAGACCGCGTTGGCGCACGCCCTCTGGCCCAGCTGGGCTTACGGCAAACAGCGCTATCGCCTCCCCGCGAAGACCGACGACGCGAAGCAATAAGCCACACGTCCCCGGCTCCCCTTGGGGAGCCGCCGGGATCACCAGGGAGTCATCTGCCAGCCTGTCGCCGTCGGCGAGAGACGGTGGGTAAGGCCCAGCCTGTCGAGGAACACCTCGTCGTGCGACACCACGACGAGTGCGCCCTCGTATTGCTGGAGCATGGCTTCGAGCGCTTCGAGCGACGCCAGGTCGAGGTGGTTGCCTGGCTCGTCGAGCAGAAGCAATTGCGCGGGTGGCTCGCCGATCAACGCATGGGCAAGCGCGGCCTTCAGGCGTTCGCCGCCGCTCAGCTGCGCCACCGGTATCGTCACCTTGTCCGCATCGAGGCCGAGCAATGCGAGACGCAGGCGCAACACATCCTCGCCCACGGCGGGATTCGCCTCGCGCATGCTTTCGATGACGGGACGGTCGGCATCGAGCGTGGACAGGTGCTGGTCGAGCCACACGGCGCGCACCGGAACATCGCGCTGACCCGATAGCGGATCGAGCTGGCCGCCGAGCACGCGCAACAGGGTCGACTTGCCGCTTCCGTTGGGACCGACGAGGCCCACGCGTTGGCCGCCGCTGAGAATCAGATCGATCCGTTTCGCGGCGCCGCGTACGAAGGGCAGTTCAACACCTTCGAGCACGGCGACCCTGCGCCGGGCCACGCGCGTGGTCGCGGAAGCGAGCACGGCCACGGTGGCATCTTCGTCCACTTTCTGTGACGCCTGGGCCACGCGCTCGGCGAGCGCCGCGCGTGCTTGATCCTGTTTGCGGCGCAGTTTGCCTGCCGCGTCTTCGCTGTGATCCTTGCTGTTGCCGAGCATCAAGCGCGTATGGTTTGCCACGCGCGCTTCGCGATCACCGCGGGCTTGCCGGCGCACCTGGCGCTCCTGCAATTCGCGCAGCGCCTGTTCGGCGCGCTTGCGTTCGGTCCGCCGGGCCTCCAGCGTGCGTTCGGCCACCTCGCGCTCGTCGGCACGCACGTCGGCATAGAACGCGTAGTCGCCTCCATAGCTGCGCAACCCTTGCGGCGACAGTTCGACGATGCGTTCCATCTGTCCGAGCAATCGCCGGTCATGGCTGATCACGAGAAGGCCGCCCGGCCACGCGCGCAACCAGTCGGCAAGCGTTCGCCGCGCCGCGACATCGAGGTGATTGCTTGGCTCGTCGAGGATCAGGTAATCCGCACGGTGCAGGCGAGCACCGAGTAACGCGATACGCATGGCTTCGCCACCGCTCAGCGTGGCGGAAGACGTCGTCGCTTCGACATGCGTGAACCCTTCCGCGTCCAGCGCATCGCGAAGTTCCTCGCGCACGGTCCAGCGGTCGGCGACGAGGTCGAAATCGCGCTGATCGCTGCTGCCGGCTTCGATGCGTTCGAGGGCCGCGATGACCGGACCGACACCTGCGAGCGTGGCGACGGATTCATCCGTATCGTCGGCGACGCGCTGCGCCAGGTAATAGACGTTGCCGGCGCGCGTGCACCGCCCGCGCGTTGGATCATCGAGTCCGGCGAGGATGCGTGCGAGCACACTCTTGCCCACGCCATTGCGACCGACAAGCCCGGTAGGCCGTTCGTCGAACGTGGTCGTTAGATCGGAGAAGAGTGTCCTGCCATCGGGCAGAATCGAAGTGACGCCATCGAGCGTCAGGTAGGTCGTCGTCATGCGTGTTCCCAGCAACACCATCCGCTTCCCACGAGGGGAAGAACGAAGTCACCCCCGAAAGGGCAGCGGCATTACTTGCGCATGGAACGAATACCTCGGTCAGAGCGGATGCGAAGCGCCATCATACACCGCCGTCTGGCGGGTTGGCGTCATCAGTGCCGCGGCGCCACGGCGCGCGCGACGATGGCGGCAAGCGACGCCTGTGAATAAGGCTTCGCCAGCCTTGGCAGGTCGACGTGGGTGCCCGCCGGAAGATCGGCGTAACCGGTGGCCATCACGACAGGCAGGCCGGGATAGCGCTCACGCAGGTGCGCGGCCAGCTGCGCGCCCGTCATCTGCGGCATGGCGTGGTCGGTGATGACCAGGTCCACGCAGGTACCTTCGAGTAGCTGCAATGCTTCCGGGCCGGAGCGCGCGGGAAGCACGGCGTAGCCGAGGTCTTCCAGCATCTCCACGGTCGTGGCACGGACGAGGTCGTCGTCGTCCACGGTAAGGATCTTCAGCGCCTGCGACTCCGCACAACGCCCGACGGGTGGCGCGACCGTCGGCGCGCGTACGGGTTCGGAGACCGAAGGGGCGGCAGCGGGCAACCAGATTTCCGCGGTGGTGCCCTGGTCGACATGGCTGTGCAAGATGAGCGTGCCGCCCAGCTGTTCGGCAAGGCCATGCACCATCGACAGGCCCAGCCCCGTGCCCTTGCCGATGCCTTTGGTGGTGAAAAAGGGCTCCGTCGCGCGCTTCAGCGTGGCCTCGTCCATGCCCGAGCCGGTATCGGCGAGCGAGAGCAGCACGTAATGCCCGGGCGGGATGGGGCCGTCGTTTGACTGCACCCATGCCTCGTCGATGGCGATCACGATGGTGCCTGCGCCGTCCATCGCGTCGCGCGCGTTCACGGCGAGGTTGAGCAGGGCGGACTCGAGCTGGTTGGCGTCGCCCTCGACGGCGGGAAGCGGCCCCGCGAAGCGCGTTTCCACCACGATCGTGCCGCCGAGCGAGCGCTGCAGGAGCTCCTGCATGCCATCGACCAGGGCACGCAGGTCGATCCGTTCCGTTTTCAGTTCCTGACGGCGTGCGAAGGCGAGCATGCGCCGGGTCAGGGTGCTGCCGCGCTCCGTGCCGGCCTGGGCGTTGTCGAGCAGGCGAAGCAGCGCGGGTTCTTGCGGAAGGCGATCGCGAAGCAGCTCGAGGCTGCCCTGCACCGCCATCAGCAGGTTGTTGAAGTCGTGCGCAATGCCGCCCGTGAGGTTGCCCAGCGCCTCCATCTTCTGCACCTGCACCAGTGCCTGTTCCGCCTTGCGGATATTGGCCTCGCTGCGCTCGAGGGCGGCGGTGCGTTCGGCCACCTTGGCTTCCAGTTCCTGCCGGAAACGCCGTTCGCTTTCCCGCACCTCCGCCTCGGCGCGCACGCGCTCGGTGGTTTCCACCACGATGGCGATCACGCCACCGGGCGCGCCGCTCTCGTCGAGCACCGGCGAATAATTCAG
>DATNJP010000171.1:0-3991 GCA_035603855.1 Luteibacter sp.
AGCCGGTCGATGTCGGCCAGCTCCGAATAACCCATCAGGTTGGTCTGACCGCTGACCAGGACGTCATCGGCGTCCTGGTCCGGGGTGAACGAGGCCGCGGCCAGTTCCACCACGCCGGACAGCATGCGGTTGAGCTCGCCACCCGCCTCGCGCAGTTCCGCCAGCAAGTGGGCGCGGATATCGGCCAGGCGGAAGCCGGCGAACTGGGCATTGAGGTAGTTGGCGGCCTGTTCCAGCTCGCTGGCGTCCAGCGGCTTGGCCAACTGCACCACGCGGTTCTGCACCTGGTTGTCCGAGAACACCAGGATGACCAGCACCCGGGCATCCGGCAGGTTCACGAAGTCGATGTGGCGCAGGGGGAAGTCGCCCTGGCGCGGCACGGTGACCACGCCGGCGAAGTGCGTCATCGCCGAGAGCAGGTTGGACACATTGCCGAGCAGGTCGCGCGTGGTCGTCTGGTGCGGCGGCAGGCCGCCCTGCAGGCGCGCCATCTCATCGCGCGGCAGCGGCTTCAGTTCCAGCAGGCTGTCGACGAACAGGCGCAGGCCACGGGGCGTAGGAATGCGACCGGCCGAGGTGTGGGGCGAGGCCACGAGGCCGGCCTCCTCGAGGTCGGACATGATGTTGCGGATGGTCGCGGGGCTGACTTCCAGGCCAGAAGAGCGCGCCAGCGTACGTGAGCCGACAGGCTCCCCGTCCGAGAGGTATTGCGAAATCAGGGTCCGCAGCAGCCGGCGCGCGCGAGCATCGATGTCGTGACCGGAAAACGGATTCATGCGCCTGACTGGGTTGGAAGGGGTCGGTTCGTCGGGCTATCAATAAGGTCTGGAGGCCCCGCTTGCAAGTCTCGGCTTCTGCGACGCCGCTCCCGCTACAATCGGCGCGATTCCCTTCGCCACTCCGGTGCCCATGCTCACCTCGCTCTACGTCCGTCAGTTCGCCGTCGTCGAAGAAGCCGAGGTCGCCTTTGGCCCAGGGCTGACCGTGGTCAGTGGCGAGACCGGCGCGGGCAAGTCCCTGCTGGTCGACGCGCTGATGCTGCTGGCCGGTGCCCGCGCCGACAGCGGCATGGTGCGCGCCGGCAGCGATCGCGCAGAACTGGCTGCGGAATTCGATCTCGCCGGTCTTCCGGAAGCCACCGAGTGGCTGCGCCAGGAAGAACTGGACGATGGCGACACCTGCCAGCTGCGCCGCGTGATCCGCACCGAAGGCAGCTCACGCGGCTGGATCAACGGTCGCCCCGCCAGCCTCGCCCAGATGTCGGCCCTGGCCGCACTCATCGTCGAGATCCACGGCCAGCACGAACACCAGGCCCTGCTCTCGCGCCAGCACCAGATGGCCCTGCTCGATGCCTATGCGGGCAACGAAGCCCTGCTGGCCCAGGTGCGCGACACCGCGAAAGCGTGGCGCGATGCCGTGGCGCGTATCCGCACCCTGTCCGGTGGCGACGATCGCGAGCACCAGATCGAACTGCTCACCCACGAACTCGAAGAACTCGATCGCTGGGCGCTGGCCCCGGCGGCACTGGAAGACCTGGAAGCGCAGCATCGTCGCCTGGCGAACGCCGGCCGCCTGGCCGAAGGCGCCAACGGCGTCGTCGAACTACTCGATGGCGAGAGCGAGTTCGCCATCGGCCGCGCCCTGCTCCGCGCCCACGCCGAACTCTCGCGCCTCGCGGAACTCGACGGCACGCTGATGCCCACACTGGAACTGCTCGACAGCGCACAGATCCAGGTGGGCGAAGCCGTGGACGGCCTCAGCCGCTACGCGCAGGACGTCGAGCTGGATCCCGAACGTCTCGCCGAAGTGGACACCCACCTCACGCATTTGCACGACCTCGCACGCCGCTACCGTTTGCCCATTGGCGAACTGACGGTCAAGGCGGACGAAGTGCGCGAACGGCTGGCGGAACTGGAAGGCGCCGGTGACGCGCTGGACCGCCTGGGCCGTGAGCGCGACCGCCTGCTGAAGGAATACGACAGCGCCGCCGCGGCACTGTCCGCCGCGCGCACGGAAGCCGCGAGCCGACTGGGCTCGATCGTCGGCGGTCTGATGGGCGAACTCGGCATGGCCGGCGGCCGCCTGGAAGTCTCGCTGGAACGCGTCGACGGCAACGATCCCGATCCGCAGGGCCGCGAGCGCTGCGAACTGCTGGTCAGCGCCAACCCCGGCCAGCCGCCACGCGCCCTGCGCAAGGTGGCGTCAGGCGGCGAACTGGCCCGCATCAGCCTCGCCATCGAAGTGGCCACGCTGGGCAACGACAACATCGGCTGCATGATCTTCGACGAAGTCGACACGGGCATCGGTGGTGCCGTGGCCGAAGTGGTCGGCCAGAAGCTCCGCGCCCTGGGCGAGCGCGTGCAGGTGCTCTGCGTCACCCACCTTCCGCAGGTAGCCGCTCAGGGCCACTCGCATCTACAGGTGGCGAAGGAAAGCGACGGCGAAGCCACGCGCACCCGCATCCGCGCCCTGGACGCCAACGGCCGCCGCGACGAACTCAGCCGCATGCTGGGCGGCGTGGAGATCACCAAGGAAACACGCGCCCACGCAAAGAAAATGCTAGACCGCGCCCAAAGCTAAAAAACATCCCCAATCAGCAGCCCCCATGTGAGAGGCACCCCGGTGACCATGTGAGAGCCACTTCGCTGCCCCATGTGGGAGCCGCTTCGCTGCCCCATGTGGGAGCCGCTTCAGCGGCGATTCCCCCCACCTCACCGCCACCCCCATCAACTCCGAATCAACCCACGCTCCTGAGCCATCCGATAAAGATCCAACTCAGACCCCGCATTGAGCTTATTCATCACCGCGGCACGATGGATATAAATGGTCTTCTGACCAATCCCCAACTCCGCCGCCACCTGCTTCGGCGCCCGCCCAGCCGCCAGCAACAGGAAAACCTCACGCTCACGCGCCGTCAGCCGGTTGAACGGATCCAGATCCGTCGTCGGCCGCCCGGAGCGACGCTCGCGAAGATCGGAACTCAGGTACTGATCGCCACCGAGCACGGACCGCACCGCCGCCACCAGTTCCTCCGGCGCGACACCCTTGGTCACATACCCCCGCGCCCCGCGCCGTAGCGCCTCGGAAACGTAGGGCTCCCCGTCGTGCATGCTCAGCACGACGATCTTCATTCCGGGAGCGATGCTGCCCAGATGTTCGATCAGCGGCAGTCCACTGCCGTCCGGCAGCGACAGGTCCACCGCGACCAGATCCGGCCGATGCTGGGTAACGGCATCGACCGCCTCGTCGGCGTTGCGGGCTTCGGCAACCACGTCCAGGTCGGGCTCAAGCTCGATAAGACGCTTGAAACCCTCACGAACGATGGCGTGGTCATCTACTAGGACGATTCTAGGCATGGTGAGAATGTAGCAGGCTCTCCCGACGCGTGCGTATGGGCGATGACCGGCGTCGGTGTCCCGCATCCGCCGTGTAACATTCCGCCAATGCGACTACACGGAATTTCACGCTTCTACGGCCCCCTCTTCGCCATCGCCTATGCCGTGGTGTGGGTGATGTTGTGGCCGACGGAGCAGCCCTACTGGGTCCTGCCCTTCGGCCTGCGCTTCGGCGCCCTCCTGCTGACGCGCATCCAGTACTGGCCCTGGATCCTCGGCGCGGAGATCGCTGGCAGCGCTTTCTGCGAGTGGCGAAGCGGCCTGCCGATCGGTGGGGCCGGCTTCGTGCTGGGCGACGCGCCGGAGCCCCTGATGGTCGCGGGCTGCCTCTGGTTGCTGCGCCGCGCGCACCTGCACGCCAGCCTCAACACCCCCGAGGACGTCGCCCGCCTGCTGCTGTCGGCCATGGTCACGGCCACCGTGGCCACCGCCGGCAACGCCGCGATGATGGCCTCGATGCATCCGGCGGCCCCAGTGGAAATGCTGGGCACCACCTTCGGCAGCGATCTGCTCGGTAACTATCTGGGCGTGCTGCTGGTCGTCCCGGTAATGATCCTGGTCTTCCGCGAGCGCCCCACCCAGTCGTCCATGGCCGA
>DATNJP010000172.1:0-2384 GCA_035603855.1 Luteibacter sp.
ATCTCACCGAACGTGTTCTGGAGCTTCGGTCGCAACGATCGTCCGAACCACGTCGAGATCGACGGCCGCGAGGACAAGTACTCGCAGGACAACTTCGCCTATAGCGGCAGTTCGCTTCTTCGCTATGGCGGTGGTGGCTTCCCGTATCCCCAGCTGACGCCGGGCCTGCTGAACTCGGTGAACAACATCGGTTCGATGTGGGCCAACGACTATGGCGAGGTCACGGACATCCGTTCCGGACAGAAGCGCGGCGGCGCCAAGCTGGATCTGCGCTATGACTTCGAGAACGGCCCTGTCCAGTCGGTGAAGTTCGGCGTGAAGTACAGCGACAGCTCGCGTGAGTTCACCAATCGCGACTGGTCCACCGGCGGCATCAACGATGGCGTGACCACGCTCGACGACCTGGGCATTTTCAAGGGCAGCTATTCGTCGATCTTCCCCGACAAATACCCCTGGCGTACGCCCGAGGTGAGCCGCGCGGCCGTGGCGGCGCTGATCGACCAGCACGTGGTGCCGTCCGATCTGGACACCTGCGGTGCGCTGGACTTCAACAACTACAACTGCGACACCATGCGTGGCACCGAGGCCGTGACCGCCGCCTATGCCATGGCGACCATCCAGCAAGGTCCGCTGGAAATCATTCCGGGCGTGCGCTTCGAGCACACCTCGATCCACAACACGTTCTGGACGACGCCCACCGACGCGGACGGCAATGAACTTCCGGGATATTTCGACAACAACCGCACGATCTACAACGAGCCACTGGGCAGCCTGTTCATCAACTATCGCCCCAATGGAAACGTGGTCTACCGCGCGTCGTTCTGGCAGAGCTACACGCGGCCGGCATTCGTCCAGTTGGGCGGTGGTTCGCAGATCAATATCTCGCAAGGCGTGACCACCATCACGCGGGGCAATCCGAACCTCAGCCCGATCAAGTCGAACAACGTCGACCTGGCGGCCGAATGGACGACGGAACGCGGCGGCTACGTGTCGCTTTCCGGCTTCTACAAGAAGCTGCGCAACTACATCTACGACAGCGGCGGTGGCCAGGCCAACCCGGATACCGTGGGTGAGGGCACCGTGCTGACCAAGACGCCGACCAATGGCGGCGACGGCAAGGTGTACGGTCTGGAAGCCACATGGCGCCAGAAGTTCCAGGACCTGCCGGCACCGTTCGATGGCCTGGGCTTCAGCGTCAACGCGACACGGCAGAACTCCAAGGTGGACCTGGGCCGCGACGGCTTTGACAACGAACGCCTGCAGTCGGCGCCGCAGCGCATGGCCAACGCGGAACTGTTCTACGAGAAGAATGGGTTCTCGTTGAACCTGAGCTACCACTACACGGGCTCGTACCTGTCGACCTATGACTTCCTCAACCAGGGCAATCCGTGGGATGACCTGTGGATCCGTCCGATCCGCCGCGTCGACCTGCATGCGGGCTACCAGTTCAACAATGGCTTCCAGCTCGACCTGCAGGTGAGCAACCTCACCAAGCAGTACCAGTACTGGTCGCACATCGGCCGCAACAGCCTTGCCAACTCGGACATCGTCGATGCGGGCATGACCACGCTGTTCACCGTCAAGTACGCGTTCTGAGGATGCAACGTCGCGACTTCCTGGCGTTCTCCCTGCTGGCACCCCTGGCATGCGCCTCACGCATGCCGACGGCGCGGGCGGGGGAGGCGGCACCGTTCCGGCCCGTGGCGCCGGACGGACGGCCGCACGCCTTCGGATTCGGCCAGCGTCGCTTCTTGCTCGACGGCCGGGAGTTCCGTATCCATAGCGGCGAGATGCATCCTGCGCGGATCGCCCGGGAACAGTGGCGCCACCGAATCCGCATGGCACGCGCGATGGGTCTCAACACCATCGCGCTGTACGTGATGTGGAATCACCACGAGCGCGAACCGGGCGTCTTCGATTTCGAAAGCGGCAACCGCGATATCGTGGCCTTCATCCGCCTGTGCCAGGAAGAGGGCATGTGGGTGTACCTGCGCCCTGGCCCGTACGTCTGCGCGGAATGGACCAACGGCGGCCTGCCGTCGTGGCTGCTGCGCGACCCGGACGTGCGGCTGCGCGACCGCGACGATCTCACCTATATGGCCGCCGTGCGCCGTTACATCGCGGCACTGGCACCACGTATCGCGCCGCTGATGGCGATCAATGGCGGCCCGGTACTGATGTTGCAGGTGGAGAACGAGTACTCCATGTTCGCCGCCGACGTCGGCTATCTGGAGGCGATCGAGACGGCGTGGCGTGAGCACGGTATCGCCGGACCGTTTTCCATCTCCGACGGATGGAAGGACCTCACACGCCGCAAGGCATATCTGCCCGGTGCCGCGCTGGGCCTCGATGGGGCCGATGTCGAGACGCTGATGAAGGGCAGG
>DATNJP010000173.1:0-3792 GCA_035603855.1 Luteibacter sp.
AAGTGGTCGATGACCGGACCCAACAGGGCATACACGATGGCCGCGCCGAGGAAGGCGCCGATGACCTGGGCGACCCAGTACGGAATCACTTTCTTCCAGGAGAAACCCCTGAACAAGGCCAGCGCCAACGTCACGGCCGGGTTGGCATGCGTGCCCGAGATCGAGCCCGTGGCGTAGATGGCGATGGTCACCGCCAGGCCCCACGCGATGCACACGCCCCAGTACGCGTTCTGGTACGGACTGGGATCGTAGAGCACGTACATGCACGCCACGGAATCTCCGAACGCGATGATGATGAACATCGCGAGGGCTTCGGATATCAGCTCGCCTATCTTTTGTCGCATGATCCGTCTCTCCATCGGTTTCATGACTGGGCGGCGCCTTCGCGCCACGTCGGGGGTGGATGTTCTCCGTGCGGGGCGCTGTTTACATCAGCGCTTCGTCGACAGGTAATCGGTAAGGCGTTGTACGTCGGGCGGTGTCACGCGCAGCCCGATCTTGCTTCGGCGCCAGAGGATGTCTTCAGCCTCGGTGGCCCACTCGTGGCGAACCAGGTAGTCCACTTCGGCCTGGTAGAGGTCCGAGCCGAAGTTTTGTCCGAGTGCGGCCAGGCCACTGGCTTCGCCAAGCAGATCGCGGGCGCGCGTGCCGTAGCTGTGCACCAGCCGCCAGGCCAGTTTCTCGGGCAACCACGGACGGCTTGAACGGATATCGGCGAGCAGCTCGTCGGTATCCCGTTCGCCACCACCCGGCAGCGGCGGCGCATCGGCCGTCCATGCCGGTTTCTCGTTGCCGAGCAGCGGTGCCAGCCGATCGATGGCCTCTTCGGACAGCTTGCGGAACGTCGTCAGCTTGCCGCCGAACACGTTGAGCAACGGCGCGCCGTTCTGGTCCAGGTCCAGCAGGTAATCGCGCGTGACCTCGGAAGCGCTGCCCGATTCGTCCTGTAGCAAGGGACGCACACCGCTGTAGCTCCACACGACGTCATCGGGCGTGAGCTGCTTCTTGAAGTAGCGGTTCACCGCTTCGCACAGGTAAGCCGTTTCGTCGGCATCGATGGTCGGGTGCGACGGATCGGCCTTGTATTCGATGTCGGTGGTACCGATGAGCGTGAAGTCGCGCTCATACGGAATGGCGAACACGATGCGGCGATCGGGCTGCTGGAAGATGTACGCGTAGCGGTGTTCGAAGATCTTCGGCACGACGATGTGGCTGCCCTTGATCAGGCGCAACGTGTGCTCGTGCTTCAGGTGAACCACCTCGTCGAGGAAGCTCGCCGCCCACGGTCCGGCGGCGTTGACCAGCGCGCGGGACTTCACGAAGTGGCGCGTACCGTCGCGGGCTTCGAGTTCAGCCACCCAACCCTCGCCATCGCGACGTGCGCTCACGCAGCGGGTGTGCGTCTCGATGCGCGCGCCGCGACGCGCGGCGTCCATCGCGTTGAGCACTACCAGTCGCGCGTCCTGCACCCAGGCGTCGGAGTAGACGAAGCCGACGGAGAATTCGTCGCGCAGCGGTTCGCCCGTCACGTGTTTGGAGAAACGCACACGCCGCGAGCCTGGCAGCGTCCGGCGACCGCGTCCCAGATGGTCGTAGAGGAATAGACCGATGCGGATCATCCACGCGGGACGCAGGTGTGGTTGATGCGGCAGCACGAAGCGCAGCGGCCAGATGATGTGCGGCGCGGCGCGCAGCAGCACTTCGCGCTCGGCGAGCGCCTTGCCCACCAGGGCGAATTCGAACTGTTCCAGATAGCGGAGCCCGCCGTGGATCAGCTTGGTCGCGGCGCTCGATGTATGCGACGCCAGGTCGTCCCGCTCGCACAGCCACACCGATAGACCGCGGCCCACCGCATCCCGCGCGATGCCCACGCCGTTGACGCCGCCACCGACCACCAGGACATCGACTTGCTCGACCTGCTCGACCATCGCGAACTCCGCTGGGCTGGAGGCGATGCACTGCTGAGGGTGGAATCCCTACGCTCGGGTACGTTCGTTTTTCCTTGCGGTACGCACGGGAAAGTGCGCATACGAACATTTCACATCGTCAGTCAGGCATCGCCTGCGTTGAAATGAGCATATTCGAACACAAACGAACATCGCACGCTGCAGTGCAACGAAAGCAGTGTCGGCAGCGTGGGGATGCTACGGGCCGATCAGCGCCAGGGATTGGCTCAGGCATCCGCCACGTGCAGCCGGGTGCCGGAGGCTTCCAGCACCGGGAGCAGCGCGTCTGGCGGCTGCCTGTCGGTGAACCACGCGTCCACACGGGAGAAGTCGCCAAGGCGGACCATGGCGTTGCGGCCGATCTTGCTGTGATCGGCACCGAGGAATACCTGGCGCGAGTGCTCGATGATCGCCTGGGCCACGCGGACTTCATGGAAGTCGAAGTCCAGCAGCGTGCCATCGAGATCGATACCCGATATGCCGATGATGCCGAAGTCGACCTTGAACTGGCGGATCAGCTCGATCGTGGCTTCACCGGTCACGCCATGATCGCGACCACGGACGAGGCCGCCGGCGACGGTGACTTCGAACGTGGGGTTGTCGCTCAGCAGGATGGCGATGTTGAGGTTGTTGGTGATGATGCGCAGATCGCGATGCTCGAGGAGCGCACGCCCCACGCCTTCGTTCGTCGTCCCCAGGTTGATGAAGAGCGACGATCCATCCGGGATGGCCTTCGCGATCGACGAGGCGATGCGGCTCTTCTCGGCGGTCTGCAGTGACTGGCGTGCCGAGTACGCGACGTTCTCCACGCTCGACGAGGGAGCGCTCACGCCACCGTGGTAGCGGCGTATCAGTCCACCATCTGCCAACAGGTTCAGGTCACGACGAATCGTCTGCGGCGCCACGTCGAAGTGACTGGCCAGGTCGTCGACACCGACGAAGCCTTCCCGCTGGACGATGGCGATCAGTTCTTCCTGCCGCCGGTTAAGTCGTGGATCCATCGCCCCTCCGCTGCTACATGGCGCGAGAACATGATGACGGGTTGTCGCGCGAGTGTCATGCCGCACGCGCAAAGAAAAACCCGGCCTCTGTCGATGCCGGGTTTCCTGGAAGGGTTTTTTTGATGAGGCAGCCGCATTCCTGCGCAGGCCAGTCCCGTGTGGGAGCAGTCCCCTGTGGGACCAGTTCCTTGTGGAAGCAGCCCCCTGTGGGAGCCGCTTCAGCGGCGAAGGGTGCTTGCCTTGACCTGGCCCGCTGCCGCGGGATCGCCGCTGAAGCGGCTCCCACAAGGTCACAGGCAAAGCAGGCAAAGCAGACAAAGAAAAAACCCGGCCTCAAATGAGACCGGGTTTTTAGGATAAAGCCCCTGGCGGTGACCTACTCTTGCATGGCTTGAGCCACACTACCATCGGCGCATGCGCGTTTCACTTCTGAGTTCGGGATGGGATCAGGTGGGACCACGCCGCTATAGCCGCCAGGGAAGGGGTGGGAGCAGCGCATGAGCGCCGGCTCCACAGAGGGTGTAAACGAGTGACAAGCGTCCGGGTTTTCATCGAACCGCGAGTAAGAGATAAGACGGTGAAGCGTCTTGGGGTTATATGGTCAAGCCTCACGGCTCATTAGTACGCGTAAGCTCAATGCATTGCTGCACTTCCACACCGCGCCTATCAACCACCTAGTCTTGATGGTGCCTTAAGGAGAGTCTAGCTCTCGGGAGATCTCATCTTGGGGCGTGCTTCCCGCTTAGATGCTTTCAGCGGTTATCACTTCCGTTCGTAGCTACCGGGCAATGCCATGGGCATGACAACCCGAACACCAGCGGAACGTCCACTCCGGTCCTCTCGTA
>DATNJP010000174.1:0-3650 GCA_035603855.1 Luteibacter sp.
GAGACTCGCGGCGACGCCGCCCGCCATGTCGGCATCGATGGCCTCGGGCAGGCTCCACAAGCCGGACCAGACACCCTGCGGGCCACGCTTTTCCAGCAGCACGCGGCCGCGCGCGTCGCGCAGGAGCAGCATGGCGAGCGAGCGAGTGGGGACCTTCTTGCCGGGCTTCGCCGTGGGTAACACGGCCGTCAGGCCGTCACGGTGGGCGACGCACGTCGCCGCTTGCGGGCACAGCAGGCACAGCGGCTTGCTGCGCACGCATACCGTGGCGCCGAGATCCATGATCGCCTGCGTGTAATCGGCCGTGCGCGCTTCCGGCGTGTGTGCGTCGGCGTGGTGCCACAGCTGCTTTTCGATGGCGCTTTCGCCCGGAAAACCGGCGATGCCGTGATAGCGCGTGAGTACGCGCTTGACGTTGCCATCGAGGATCGGAAAACGCAGACCGTGCGCCTGGGCGAGGATCGCGCCCGCGGTGGAACGGCCGATGCCCGGCAGCGCTATCAGGGCGTCGAGATCGCGAGGAAGTTCGCCGCCATGCTGCTCGACGCAGAGTTGCGCCGCACGATGCAGGAAACGGGCGCGCCGGTAATAACCCAGCCCCGACCAGAGCGCGAGCACGGTGTCCTCATCGGCGGCCGCCAGCGACGCGAGCGTCGGCAGGCGCTCCACGAAGCGCTGGAAGTAACCGATGACCGTGACCACCTGGGTCTGTTGCAGCATGATTTCGGACAACCACACGCGATAGGCGTCGCGCGGATGCTGCCAGGGCAGGTCCTTGCGACCGTGATGGTCGTACCAGCGAAGCAGTTCGCGTGCGAAGACGTTCATTGGGGTGCGACGGATGCGGGTGTCGGCGTCGACGATGCGGAGGCCGGTACGTTCGGCGTGGCCCGAAGGTGCAGCCCCTTGATGTGCACGGGGCCGATATCCACGGCTTTCGCGTTGACGGTGCCGAGCAGCGGCGGAAGCGTGGGTGAACCCCCGGCGCTAATCCCGGCCCACCATTCGGCGACCGCGAGTGGCGGAATGCGCATGTCGGTGTGGTCGTTCTCACCGTCCAGCTTTACCGACACGTAGAGCGGATCCTGCTGGTTGGCGGGAGTGACGTTGAGCACGATGTCGTAAGGCGTGCCCTTCGTGCGCGTCATGCTGCCGGAAAGCGACGCGCCCACGTCCGCGCCACCGCGCCATGTCGCCTCGCCGCGCAGGGTGGTCGACGACCTGGGCTGGTCCGAAAGGCGGAGCACGAGGTCCTCGAGCGTGAGGATGCCGCGAGCCAGCGTGGGCGTCGTCTCCAGGTCGAGCACGAAGGTGGTGTCTTCGCTTGCGCTGGCGGCGAGCGACAAGGTGAATGGACGTCCATTGTCGAGACGCCCGGCATCGACGTTGACGTCGGACAGGAAGAGGGAGTTGCCGCGCGTGAGCGTGCCGCGGGTGATGCGAAAGCCTGCGTCGATGCTGGGCAGGATCGCGCCGGCGGTGGACGGACGCGAGGGCAGGGTGTCGAGATACGCGGAAACGGCGTCGAGATCGATGCGCGCGCCTTCGACTTCGAGCCGGGAGATGCGCGTGTCGCCGCCGGTCAGTGTGCTCCAGGGCAGCACGAGCTTGCCGCGCGAGGCCACGATCATCGGTACCCCCGCCGATTCCGCGCGCAAGGTCAGGCCTTCCAGTTCCAGCGCGGGCTTCGGCCACAAGGTGGGGCTGGCCGGACTCGACAGGCTGAGTTCGAGACCCGCGGCGCGCGCGCGCGACTGCAGCAGGGCGGTGAAACGTTCGGGTTGCAGCACCACGTAGGTGGCGATGAATGCCGCCAGCACTACGACGGCCACCAGGCCGCCGATGGCGAGAAGGCCGATCCGCAGGCGACGGCTCACCACTGCGTTCCCTGCGCCATGGCGTTCACTCAGCCGCCGAGGCTCGCCGGGAGCAGGCCGTCGACGAAGGCTTCGGCGTCGAAGACGCGCAGGTCGGTGGCGGTCTCGCCCAGACCCACGTAACGGATGGGCAGGCCGAACTCGCGGGCGAGGGCGAACATCACGCCGCCCTTCGCGGTGCCGTCGAGCTTGGTGACGACGAGGCCGGTGACGCCGGCCGTATCGCGGAACTGGCGCAACTGGCTGATGGCGTTCTGTCCGGTGGTGCCGTCGATCACCATCAGCACCTCGTGCGGTGCGGTGGGGTCGAGTTTCTTCATCACGCGGCCGATCTTCCCGAGTTCGTCCATGAGGCCACCTTGCGTGTGCAGGCGGCCAGCAGTGTCGGCGATCAACACGTGGGTGCCACGCGAGCGCGCGGCTTGCAGCGCGTCGAAGATGACGCTGGCGGAATCGGCGTCCTGGCCTTGCGAGACCACGGGCACCTTGTTGCGCTCGCCCCAGGTCTTCAGCTGCTCGACCGCGGCGGCGCGGAACGTGTCGCCTGCGGCGAGCATCACGCTGCGGCCTTCGTCGCTGAAACGACGCGCAAGCTTGCCGATGGTGGTCGTCTTGCCCACGCCGTTGATGCCCACGGTGAGGATCACGAACGGCGACGGCGTCGACACGTCGAGCGGTGCCTCGACGGGCTTGAGGAGGGCGACCAACTCGTTGCGCAAGGCCTTCAGCAGTTCACCGGCGTCGGCGAACTCGCGTTTGTGCATGCGCTTGCGAAGGTCTTCCACCAGTCGCGTGCTGGCCTCCACGCCAACGTCGGCGGTGATCAGCGAGGTTTCGAGTTCGTCGAGGAGATCGTCGTCGAGCTTGGGATGGCGTACGAACAGCGAGCTGAGGCTCTTCGCGAAGCCGCTGCCGGAGAGGCGCTCGCGCCAGCTTCGCTTTGCCGGCGGCACGTCGGGCTGCACGGCTTCACGCGCTTCCTCGACGACCACGGTTTCCTCGACCTCGGCCTCGATCTCCGGAACCTCGGGCTCCGGCGCGGCCGTCTCGACCAGGGTCTCGGCCGTGGCGGACCCGACTTCGGCCGACGCGGGGTCGGCCATGCGATCGATACGCTCCTCCGCTGCCGGTGACTCGGTGGTCGCGGGTTCGGCGGGCTTCTTCTTCCAGAACTTGAGCATTGCGCGAGGGATTCAAAGACAATAGGCGAATGCTATCACCCCCGCCCTCACTGGCCGCTGAGCGATGAACGCTCCCGGTCGCATCCGCGTCATCGGCGGAACCCTGCGCAATTCCCGGATCGAAGTGCCCGACCTCCCGGGCCTTCGGCCCACGTCGGATCGCGTCCGCGAAACCCTGTTCAACTGGCTGCAGCCCGTGATCGAGGGCTCGCGCTGCCTCGATCTCTTCGCCGGCACGGGGGCACTAGGCATCGAGGCGCTCTCGCGCGGCGCCGCGGCGGTCACCTTCGTCGAGCGCGAACCACGCCTGGCCGCGGCACTGAAGGCCAACCTCGCCCGGCTCAAGGTGGGCGGCGAGGTGGTGGGCGACGACGCGGCACGCTGGCTGGGTGGCGCCGCCAGGCCGTTCGACCTCGTCTGGCTCGACCCGCCATTCGCACTGGATGCCTGGGCGGAAACAGCGAAGAAGCTGGAGGACGGAGGCTGGCTGGCCGCGCACGCGTGGATCTACGTGGAATCGCCGCGCGGTGCGGCTTTCGCGTTGCCCCACAACTGGCACGCTCATCGCCAGGGGCAGGCCGGGGAGGTGGCT
>DATNJP010000175.1:0-2096 GCA_035603855.1 Luteibacter sp.
GGGCCGGTAGCGCAGGCGAGGCGTCCCACCGGAAAAAGCCCGAAGGGGGCTGGCCATGGATGGCCAGCCGTTTTCGCTGAGACAGGATGTCGAATCGGAAACCTCCGGTGGGGCGCCGACCCGGGCCGAAGGCCATTAAAAGACGGCGGCGGTAGCCGCCCTCCTTTCCGGGTCGCCGGAGCGTGGCCCCGAGGGTGACCCCCGCCGGCTCTTAACGCGACGCCCAACGCACGGCGAGCAAACCGCGAGGCCGAAGGCGAGCCCGCTCAGCCCAGGAACCGCCCGAAGACTAATAACGATTAAGCGTGATCAGTCCACCTCAGGCAACACGCTGATCTCTTCCTCGCCGTACTTCACGACCTGCCCTGCACGCACCTTGTAGGTCTTGCGCAACTCCACCACGCCGTCAACGGTGACCAGCCCATCGGCGACCATGTGCTTGCCTTCGCCGCCACTGGAGGCGATGCCCGTCAGTTTCAGCAGCAGGTTGAGTTCGACGTAATCGCCTTCCAGGCGGAATTCATGGAACGACATGGCGGGAGGCTATCCGGGGGGAGGCCCACCATTAGAGCGCAATTCGGCCGCCGATGTTGAGCAACAGGAAATCATCGGCATCCATCCCTGCGTTGGAGAGCGCCTCGGCGAGCAGGCGTGGTGGTTCGTCCAGTTGATCGTCGGCCAGTTCGAACACGCCCCAATGGATGGCGATCGAACGCTTGCAGCCGATCTCCTGGTGAAGGCGCAACGCTTCCGCGGGATCGACGTGCTGCCCGTGCATGAACCAGCGCGGCGCGTATGCGCCGATCGGCAACGCGGCCAGGTCGATCGGTCCGGCGCGGCGGCCGATCTCGGCCAGCTTGTCCGAATAGCCGGTGTCTCCTGCGAACCAGAAGCGAAACTCGTCATGCGCCATCACCCAGCCGCCCCATAGCGAGCGGTTCCGGTCCCATAGCGTCCGCGCGCTCCAGTGGCGTGCCGGCACGAAGGTGAAGGTGGCGCCCCGCACGTCCGTGCTGGCCCACCAGTCGAGTTCGCGCACGTTGCCGATCCGGTGGCGGTCGAACCAGCGCTTCAACCCGAGCGGCACGAGGAACGTCGCCTGCGGGAAGCGGCGCGACAACGCACGCACCGTCGCGGCATCCAGATGATCGTAGTGGTTGTGCGAAATGACCACGACATCGATCGGGGGCAATCCGGCGACATCGACGGGCGTCAGGGTCCGGCGCGCCGGGCCCGCGAACGACAACGGGGATGCGCGGTGACCCAGGACCGGATCGGTGAGCACCGTGAGTCCGTGATGACGCACGAGCACCGTGGCGTGCCCCAGCCACCAGGCCGCATCGTCGGTGCCGCTGAAATCGGCGGGCTGCCACCAGCGCCGCGCGAAAGCCTCGTAGCCTTCCGAGGGTGGCTTTGGCAGGCCCTGTTCCTTGCGTTCCTTGCGCCAGCGCTGCAAGCCGCCGGGAGGACGGGTATCGGGTTCGAGGTTACGAAAGCCTTCCGGCGTGTGATGCGCCTTGGAGGCATCGAAGTACGGGTTCGTCCAGGCCATGCGCAACCTTGCGGGGAAACGGGTCGCAGCAAGACCTGCGGCCGTTTCCCCATGGATGCAAGGTGTCAGTCGACTTCCACGCGACGGACCTGCGCCAGCCAGTCCTCGAGGTTGTAGTAATTGCTGACGCGGGTGATGCGGCCGTCGGCGACATCGAAGAACGCGCCGCCGGGCAATACGTACGTCTGCCCCTGTGCCAGCGGAAGTCCCTCGTCGGTGGCCTTGTAGACGCCGTGAACGACGTATTCCGCCGCCGCGCGCGAGCCGGTCTCGTTGGCCATCACGACGATGTTCTTCAACTGCTCGTTGTAGCTGAGGTTCATCCGGGCGAGGAACGCCGAAAAGCGATCGCGCCCGGATTCCCGGCCGCCCTGGTTGACGTCGTGGACCACGTGTTCGTCGAGCAGCGCCAGCATGGCGGACCAGTCGCCGCGGTTGAACGCCTCGTAATAACGGCGGATCAGGTCGATCGTCTCGTTCATCGAATGGCTCAGTAGATAATGACGGAGCGGATGGCCTTGCCCTCGTGCATGAGGTCGAAGGC
>DATNJP010000176.1:0-3364 GCA_035603855.1 Luteibacter sp.
GCCCGTGGTCGGCTCGTCGAGGATATACAGCGTGCTGCCCGTATCGCGCTTGGACAGCTCCTTCGACAGCTTCACGCGCTGCGCCTCGCCACCGGACAGGGTCGTGGCGCTCTGGCCGAGCTTGATGTAATCGAGGCCCACGGCGCGCAGCGTTTCGAGTTTGCGCGCGATCACCGGCACGTTCTCGAAAAGCTTGAACGCATCTTCCACCGTCATGTCGAGCACGTCGGCGATGGTGTGGCCCTTGTAGAGCACTTCCAGCGTTTCGCGGTTGTAGCGCTTGCCGTGGCAGACATCGCAAGGCACGTACACGTCGGGGAGGAAATGCATCTCCACCTTGATCATGCCGTCGCCTTCGCACGCCTCGCAGCGGCCACCGCGTACGTTGAAGCTGAAGCGGCCCGGCGTATAACCACGCTGGCGCGATTCCGGCACCTGCGAATACAGCTCGCGCAGCGGCGTGAACAGGCCCGTGTAGGTCGCGGGATTCGAACGCGGCGTGCGGCCGATCGGCGACTGGTCGATGTCGACCACCTTGTCGAACAGTTCTAGGCCTTCGATCGATTCGTACGGCGCGGGCTGCTCACCGGCGCCGTTGAGTTCCATCGCGGCGAGGCGATAGAACGTGTCGTTGATCAGGGTGGACTTGCCCGAACCGGAAACGCCGGTGACGCACGTGAACGTGCCGACCGGAATGCGGACGTCGACATCCTTCAGGTTGTTGCCGCTGGCGCCCTTGAGTTCGATCCAGCGATCGTCCTTGGGCTTGCGGCGCTTCTCGGGCACGACGATGCCACGCTCGCCGCTTAGGTACTTCGCCGTCACCGAGCGGGGCGAGGCCAGCACCTGTTCCAGCGTACCTTCGGCGACGATGTCGCCACCATGCACGCCGGCGCCCGGGCCGATATCGAGGATATGGTCGGCCGCGCGGATGGCGTCTTCATCGTGTTCCACCACGATCACGGTGTTACCGAGGTCGCGCAGGCGCGTCAGCGTGCCCAGCAGGCGTTCGTTGTCGCGCTGGTGCAGGCCGATGGAGGGCTCGTCGAGCACGTACATCACGCCCACGAGGCCGGCACCGATCTGGCTGGCCAGGCGGATACGCTGCGCCTCGCCACCGGACAGCGAGTCCGCCTGGCGGTCGAGCGTGAGGTAGTTGAGGCCGACATCGTTGAGGAAGGTCAGGCGCTCGCGGATCTCCTTGACGATCTTCACGGCGATCTCGCCGCGCCAGCCGGAGAGCTTCAGCTTCTCGAAGAACGTGAGCGCGTTGTCGATCGCCAGCGAGGTCAGTTCCGGAATCGCGCGATCGGCCACGAAGACGTTTCGCGCCGACGGATTGAGGCGTTGTCCGCCGCAGTCCGGGCACGGATGGTCGGCGATGTAGCGCGCCAGTTCTTCGCGCACGGCCGCGGATTCGGTTTCGCGATAGCGGCGCTCGAGGTTCGGCAGGATGCCCTCGAACTTGTGCTCGCGGGTGACCTTTCCGCCGCGCTCCGTGATGTAACGGAACGGGATCAGCTCGCGCCCCGAACCGTTCAACACCGCGTTCTGCACGGACTTCGGCAGTTCGCGCCACGGTGTTTCCGGATCGAAGCCGTAGTGCTTCGCCAGCGAAACGATCATCTGGTAGTAGTACGCGTTGCGGCGGTCCCATCCACGGATGGCACCACCGGCGAGGCTCAGTTCCGGATGGCCCACCACGCGCGACGGATCGAAGACCTGGGTAACCCCCAGGCCATCACAGGTCGGGCAGGCGCCGACCGGCGAGTTGAACGAGAACAGGCGCGGCTCGAGCTCGGGCAGCGAGTAGTCGCACATCGGGCACGAGTAGCGCGAGGAGAACAGCTGCTCCTGCGCTTTCTTGTCGTCCATGTCGACCAGGATCACGATGCCGTCGCCGAGGCGCAGCGCGGTCTCGAACGACTCCGCCAGGCGCTGCTTGATGTCTTCCCGCGGACGGAAGCGATCGATCACCGCTTCGATGGTGTGCTTCTGGCGCAGGGTCAGCGGCGGTACGGCATCGAGGTCATAGACCTCGCCGTCGACGCGCGCACGCACGAAGCCCTGGGCGCGCAGCTGGTCGAAGACCTGCACGTGCTCGCCCTTGCGCTCGCGAATGACCGGCGCGAGCAGCATCCAGCGCTTTTCGGGATCCAGCGCCATGGCCGTGTCGACCATCTGGCTGACGGTCTGGGCTTCCAGCGCGATGCCGTGCGTCGGGCAACGAGGGGTGCCGACACGCGCGTAGAGCAGGCGCAGGTAGTCGTACACCTCGGTAATCGTACCGACGGTGGAGCGGGGGTTATGGGAAGTCGACTTCTGCTCGATCGAGATGGCCGGCGAGAGGCCTTCGATCGTGTCCACGTCCGGCTTTTCCATCATCGAGAGGAACTGGCGGGCATAGGCCGACAGTGACTCGACGTAGCGACGCTGGCCTTCGGCATAGATGGTGTCGAAAGCCAGCGAGGATTTGCCGGACCCGGACAGCCCCGTGATCACGATCAGGCGATCGCGGGGCAGGTCGAGGTCGATATTCTTGAGATTGTGCGTGCGGGCGCCGCGGATGCGAATGCTGTCCATGTGCCGACGTAGATGGGGGAAGTTGACGACTATACCAAGGGTTTTCGGCCTTCATTCCCCGTCGACTTTTGCTGATCCATCACATTTGTTGTGATGGATCGGAAGGCTGGCCGGATGAGGGTTACCCGGACGGCCCCGGCGCGGCTACCATGGCCCGGCCCCCGGGGAGGGGTCCTAGTCATTCATCCGAAGAGGAAGATTACGCATGCGTAAGTGGACAGGGATCGCCGTCGGCCTCGTGCTGGCGGGTTGTGCGGGTCAGGCGCTGGCGGCGCCGCCCTCGGAACAGCAGGTGCGCCAGCTGATGGACGCCGTCGGCATGGGCCGCATGCTCAGCCAGATGAACAGCCAGATGGCCGGGGTGATGCAGAGCGCCTTGCCGTGCGTGCCGGCCAGTTACTGGCAGGGCTTCGTGGACGCGAATGCCACCAACCAGCTCATCGGCCGCATGGTGCCGGTCTACCAGAAACATTTCACGTCCGAGGATATCGACGGCCTGCTCAAGTTCTACCGCTCACCGCTGGGCCAGAAGGTGATCACGCAGATGCCGGCGACCATGGCCGAAGGCATGCAGATCGGCAAACAGTGGGGCCAGGAACGCGGCCAGCAGATGATCGCCCAGCTGCAGAGCCAGGGCACGCTCAACCAGCAGGGCCAGTGCCCGGCAACCGGCGCAGCCGCCAAGCCCGCCCCGGCCCCCGCACCCACCCCGGCCACCCCCGCGAAGAAGAAATAACCCCGAACCCGGGTACCAAGCCGTTTTAGGAAAACCTTGTGTGGG
>DATNJP010000177.1:0-7742 GCA_035603855.1 Luteibacter sp.
CTGCGTGGTCAACTGCTTGGTGTAGTCGTCCATCTGCTGGTCGAGGTCATCTTCCTGCGTCTGCAGGTCTTTGGCCTTCTGGTTCAGGTTTGCCGTGCGCTGGGTGAGGATGCCCGTACTGGAGGTCCAGCTCGTGATCAGCTTGTCCAGCTTCGGCGCGATGCCGTCGGGACCGCTGAGCAGGTTCTGGGTTTCCTTCGGGTTCGCCGCCAGCGCCGTGTTGAGCTTGTCGGTATCCAGCTTGAGGGTACCGTCGACCTGGAACGACACGCCGAGGTTGCTCAGCGAGGTGGGACCTTCGGCATTGCCCGTGAACTGCGAGCCGATCAGCGTCGACACCTGGCTCTTGATGGAATTGACCGTGGCGTCGCCGATGAGCGCGCCGACCTGCTGGTTGGTCGCGTCGTACTTGGTCAGCGTCTGATAGGTCGAAATGAACGAGTTGTACGAGGTGACCAGCGAATTGAGCGCATTGCTCACGGCGCTGTTGTCGTTGACGATGTTGACGCTGCTCTTGCCTACCGTCGTGAGCGTGAGCGTGACGCCGTCGATCGCGGTCGTGGAGGTATTCGTCGGGCTGCTGGCTTCGAGGCCGTCGACGGTGAACTCCGCGTCCTGCGCCTTGATCGTCGCGGTATCGGTCGCCGGGTCGAAGTTCAGCTGCGACAGATTGCCGTCGCCGCCGCTCGTGGTGACCTTGAACGCGTTGGCGGCGCCCGTGGTCGCGGACGTGAGGACCAGGTGTGCGCCGTCCTTGCCGGTGACGATGCTGGCGTTGACGCCGGGGTTGTCCTTGGCCTTGTTGATCGAATCGCGGATGTTCTCCAGCGTATTCGCGCCGGACGCGATGTCCAGGCTCATCGACTTGTCGCCGATGGAGATCGTCAGGTTGCCGGTGCCGAGCTGACTGGTGCTGTTGGCGAAGGCGCCGGAGGTCGTCTTCTGCGCCGTTGCCAGCTGCGTGATTTCGATGTTGTAGACGTTGGGCTGCGCCGTGGCGTCCGCGGTGGCCGACATGACGTCGGAATCACCGACCGTGGTCTTGCGCGTCGTGAACGCGGTGCCGTCGGTCAGCGCCTTGATGGCGCTCTGCAGGCTCGTCAGCGACGAGGTGAAGTTGCCGACAGCGGAAATCTGGGTGGTATTGGCTTGCGTGTCCGCCGCGATCTTGGCGTCCGGCGCCTTGCGCTTGTTGGCGACAAGGTTGCTGACGATGGACGCGACGTCGATGGAACTGGTGCCGAGATTGACGGGATTGGTGGCCATGAAGCTCTCCTGGAAGACGCCTCACTGCCCCGGGCGCCAATTTGTCGACGGCTGGTCGCCCGTAAAAGCGCCAGCCGTGACAACTAAGCAATTACCCTGCCAACCCCTGGGACCTGCCCAGGGATTGGCGGTGTGTCACCTGTTACTGGAGCAGCTTCTGCACGATCTGCTGGCTCTGGTTCGCCTGGGCGAGGACCGAGACGCCGGCCTGCTGCAGGATCTGAGCCGAGGACATGTTCGCGGTTTCCTGTGCGAAGTCGGCGTCGGTGATGGCCGAGCGCGACGAGGTCAGGTTCTGCGAGATGTTCTGCAGGTTGGAGATCGTCGACTCGAAGCGGTTCTGCACCGCACCGAGGTCCGAACGGAGATTCGAGACCGACTGCAGGGCCGCGTCGATGCGGTTGATCGTCTCGTTGGCGCCGTCGACCGTGGCGACGCTGGAGTCGGCCAGGGTGCCCGCGTTGTTGACGTCCGTCGTACCCGTGACGAAGCCGAGCTTGGTCGCCGGGTTGGTCGGACCGGCAGTGCCGCCGACCGTGACGTCGATGCTCTGCGCGGAGGACATCTTCAGCGAACCATCTTCAGCGACGTAGGCGCTGACACCGTCACCCGTGTGGGCGTTGATGGCGTCGGCGACGTCCTGCGTGCTCTTGAACGTGCCCGTGATGTCGAACGACTTGCCACCACCGATGGAGATCGACAGGTCGCCGGCGTCGAGCGTGACCGGCTTCACGGCGTCCGCGACGCCAGTCGAGGTCGTGGCGGCGCCAGGCGTGCCTGCGGTCGTGGCAGCCGCGATCGAAGTGCCCAGGCCGAGCGACGCTGCGGCCGTACCCGTAGCCGTGGTGATCGCGACGGCGGTCGTGGTGGTGTTGGTCAGGCTGATTTCGCCGTCGGTACCGACCGTGGCGTTGACACCGCTGGCGCCGGCGGCCGCATTGATGGCCTTGGCGAGGTCGGCGGAAGACGTATAGGTGCCGGCGGCGACGCTGGCGGTACCGATCTTCAGGTCGCCCGCGGCGATCTTGAGGCCGGCGCTGCCGGCGACGGACACCTCGGCCAGCTGGCCGACCTGGTTCGCCTTCATGCCCTGGTCGAGGCCGACGGTGATGACTTCACCGACGTTCGCGCCGACCTGGAAGCTGAGGTTCTTCGACGAACCGTCGAGGACCTTCATGCCGTTGAAGTTGGTCTGCGTGGCGATACGCGTGACTTCCGACAGACGCTGCTGCACTTCGGCGTCCAGCGCCTGGCGGTCGCTGGCGGAGTTGGAAGCGTTGGTCGACTGCACGGCCAGCTCGCGGATGCGCTGCAGGTTGTTCGTGACTTCGTCGAGGGCCGACTCGGTCGTCTGCGACAGCGAGATACCGTCGTTGGCGTTGCGGGTCGCCTGGTCGAGGCCGTTGATCTGCGTGGTGAAGCGGGTCGAAATGGCGAGGCCGGCGGCGTCGTCCTTCGCGCTGTTGATGCGGTTACCCGACGACAGACGCTCGATCGCCGACGACAGCTTCGTCTGCGAAGTGCTCAGGTTACGCTGAGCATTCAGCGACATGATATTGGTGTTGATGGTCAGAGCCATGGGATTGATCCTTTGTAAGCGGAACCGAATTGCCGGAGGTTGTGCGGCGTAGTCCGGCGGGGTTCCGTTAGGGAAGCCTTCCGCCTCAGAGAGGTTTACGGCACGCCGGGAAGAAACTTGAGTACTTTTTCTACCTGTCAACGACTTTCTTGATCAGGACCCGTCAATAAAGCCACGCGAGCCGCTGTCAGGGGTCTTTATCGGCACTTCCCGTTCGGGGTTTAGGGCTGATTCGACACGAATCCATGCCGTGATTCGGCACGCTCCGAAACGTTTCGACGCGCAAGAAAAAAGGCGGCCTGTAGAGGCCGCCTCGAATGCACATCAAATGAAACTACCGCGATCTTATTTGAGATAGTTGAACAAGCTGAGGTTCTGCATCTTCACGTAAGCCTGTTGAGCGGCATCCAATGCGGATTGCTGCTGCGAGAACTTGCTGATGGCGCTGGCGTAGTCGAGATCCTGCAGGTTCGACAGTGTATCGGCGTACTGAAGCTTCACGTCGGCACCGATGTCCGTCTGCTGATCGAGCGTGTTCATGCGAGCGCCGATCTTCGTCCGTGTATCGAGAAAGCTCGTGGCCGCCTGATCGAGATTCTGCAGCTGCGCGTTGATCTGGTTGTTCATTGCGGGGCCACCGCCCGGCATTTCGAATGCATTGATGATGCCTGCCACCGTGGAGAAGACATCCTGCGACGACGACGGGCCGACCGCGAACGTGTCGCCCGTGGCCGGCGTGCCGGTGATGTTGAGCTGCGCACCCTTGAAGTTGATCGTGCCGCTGTCGCCGGAATACGTACCCGTGGAAAGCGCCGGACCAGTGGGATCCGTCGCGTCGTGCACTTCGTACCTGGTGGGCGAGGTGAAGTTGATGGTGTAGCTGCCGCCATCCCATGCCGAGGCATCGGTCACCGAGGTGGACCCAACCACTGCCGTGCCGGTATTGGTCGCGCCCGCCGACGTGATGAAGGTGCCGTTTCCGCCGCGAATCGACATGAAGACGTCGGAACCGCTGTCCCCCGTGGCCACCTGGAGTCCGGCCGCCGCCGCGACCATGCGCTGGCTCTGGTCGCCGCCGTAGCTCACCGACAGGCCGTCGATGGTGAACGGCTGCGTCGTGGTGCGGCTACCGGCGAAGATGTACTCGCCCTGCCCGTCCTTCGTGTTGCCGAGCGCGACCAGCTGCTTGAGGGTCTGGCGCAATTCGGTGGCGATGGATTGGCGCGATTCATCGGTCTGCGTGCCGTTCGTGCCTTCCAGTGTGAGCGAACGGATGCGGTCGAGGATGTCGCCGGCGGATGAAAGCGCCGTTTCCTCGACCGACAACCGCGTTGTGGCTGACTGGATGTTGCGTGTGTACTGGTCGTTCTGCGCGCTTGCCGAGTTCGTATCCACCGCGCGTGCCGCCGCGGAAGGATTGTCGGAGGGCGTCTGGATGGCCTTGCCGTTGCCGAGCGCGAGCTGGGTCTGCGACAGGTCGTACTGCCGGTCCAGCATCGAGTTGACGGCCTGCTGCTGGCCCCATGAAGTTGAGATACGCATGATCAGCCCCGCACCGCGCTCATAAGGGAATCGAAAATGGTGTTCGCCGCGTTGATGACCTGCGCGGATGCCGCGTACGCCTGCTGGAAACGCAGGAGGTTCGATGCCTCTTCGTCCATGTTCACGCCCGACAGGCTCTGTTGTGACGACATCGCCTGATCGAGGATGCTTTGCTGTGCATCGAGCGCCGTGTTCGCCTGCGCGCCCGCCGTACCAACCTGCGCGATCAGCTGGCTGTAGGACTTGCCCACCGTGGTGACGCCGTTGTCGAGCACGCCCTTGTTGGCGACATCCGCCAGGGCGAGTCCGTTCCCGTTGTCACCGCTGGCCGATCCCGCCGGCTTCACGCTGAAAGTATCGTTAGCGGCAGGCGTTCCCGTTAACTTGAGCGTCCAGCCGTTGCCGGTGATCGTGTCGCCGTCCGTATAATTTTGCGGCGGACCGCCGTTGATCGTATACGTGCTCGGTGAAGTGAACACGATGTCGACCGGCGTCTTGAACGCCGGATCGTTGACGTCGGTCACCGTGAGGTCGCCCAGCGCGCCCTTGCCCGTGTTGCTGGAGCTCTTGGTCGCGGCCAGAGGGCCGGAGATGGCGATCTTGTTGGTGTCGCTGATCGCCACGCTCATCGTCGATGCCGCATTGCGGGTCGGCTGGATCTGGAAGCTGTCGCCCGCCTGCGGCGTGCCGCTGGGGACGGTGATGGCCATGCCGTCGACCAGGATGGGATCGCCCGCCGCGCCCGTGCCCGTCGAGGGCACGGTGACGCCCGCGGTGGTCGTGACCGTCCAGCCCGTGCCGTTGTAACGCATGATGTAGTCGGAACTGCCCAGCTTGCCGACATCGGTGATGGTGGCCGTGACCTGCGCATTGCCCTTGTTGGCGGTGCTGTTGAGCACGGCGGGATCGGCGATGTCGAAGAACTTTCCGCCCTGGTCACCGTTGAGGTCGATGCCCTGCGCGTGCTGCTTGTTGAAGGCGTCGGTCATGGCGATGGCCGCGCGTCCGAGCTGGTTACGCGCGGGATCGAGCACGTTGGTGCGGAAATCCAGGCTCGCGCCGAGCGAACCCGAACCGAACTGGTTGCTGATGACCGAACCGGTCGGCCCGACGATTTCCAGGCGCGAGGAGTCGTACTGGTTCGTGGCGGTGGACAGTTGCGTGGCGTCGGTGCCGTTGACCAGGGGCTGGCCGTTGCCCACGGAAATCGTGACCGTGTTGTCGGCGCCCTGGCTCACGTTCACGCCCACGATCTGCGACAGCTGCGAGATGGCCTGGTCGCGGGCGTCGAGCAGGTCGTTCGGCGACGCGCCACCCACGGATGCGCGCTGGATCTGCGCGTTGAGGTCCGCGATGCTCTTGGCGAGGCTGTTGATGCTGTCGACCGCGCTGCTGATCTGCTGGTTGGTCTGCTGGTCGATGTTCTGGAACTGCGACGACAGCGAACGGAACGTGGAGACCAGCGAGTTGGCCTTGCCGATCAGGGCCTGGCGGCTGGCCGTGTCCACCGGTGCATTGGCGACATCGCTCACCGCGCCGAAGAAACCATCGAGCGCCGACTGCAGGTTCGCCGAACCACTGACCGCATTGTTGGCCGCGGCCGTGAGGCCCGCATATTGCAGGGCGCGACTCTGGCCGGAGTTCGCCGACCAGACCGACTGGGTGAGGAACTGGCTGTAGGCGCGCTGGACGCTGACGGCATCCGCGCCCTGTCCTATGTAGTAACCACCGTTGAACTGAGGCGTGCGCGCATTGAACGTCGTCGTCTGCCGCGTATAGCCGGCCGTGTTGACGTTGCTGATGTTGTGGCCCACGGTCGCCAGGCCGACTTGCGATGCAAGCAGCCCCGAGACACCGGTGGAAAGCAGATCGGCCATCGTCGTAGTTCCTTTCTAATCCTTCGTTGGCCCGTGACTTACAGGTCCCCGGCGATGTGCTTGAGCGCGGAAAGCGCCTGCTGCATCACGGGACCGTTGGCTATATCGGTAAGTTTCTGCGCGTAGCTGGGATCGGTGGCGTAGCCGCCCTTGACGAGCGCATGCGCGAAACCAGCCACATCGTCGCCTCGGCCCACGGCCGCCGCATAGCGGGGGCTGCTGGAGACCATGTCGGCGTAATCCTTGAACGAGTCGGACGGCGAGTCATAGGCGCGGAAGCTGTCCTTACGGCGCACGGCCACACCGTCCTCGTACTCGAGGGTCGGTACGTTCACGCGCTTGCCGTCCCAGCTGCCACCGGCCTTGATACCGAACATGTTGAAGCTGTTGGTGTTGCCCTGCGCCGGCATGTGCTTGCCCCAGCCGGTTTCCAGCGCAGCCTGCGCAAGTAGCGCGCGCACCGAGACACCGAGCTTCTTCGCCGCCTCGATGGCGTGCGGTGCCAGCTTCTGCACGAATTCCTCGGGACTGGACGCCGACAGCTTGCCGACTGCTCCGGCCACGGCATTGGCGCCATCGCCCACCGCCTGGCCCGCACGGCCGAGCATGCGCTCGAGCGAATCCATGAGGCCGCTGGACTGGTCGGATGGCGAGGACACCGCCGCCGCCGTGCTGGCGTCGCCGGTCACGCCCGCGAACAGGTCGTTCGACGACGAGGCCTTCGACGGCGTGCCGCCCAGCTGGCGAATGAGCATGTCGGCGATACCGATGCCCTTGCCCTGGGACAGGGTCAGCGACAGCTGCTTGTCGGCCATGTCGCGGTAGGTATCGGCCGCCTGCGAACCCATGATGTCGTCACCCATCGAGGCGCTGGCGTCACGCATGGACTTCAGCATCATCTGGGTGAAGATCGACTCGAACTGCTTGGCGACCGTCGGCAGCGCCGACTTGGAATCCTTCTGCGCCGCCGACCGCAAGCCGGCGAACGCGGACATGTCCGTGTAGGTGCCAAGCTTCTGGTTGTCGACCATGGTCGCCACGTCAGATCACCACGAGCTCGGCGTGCAGCGCGCCTGATTGCTTGAGCGCCTGCAGGATGGAAATGAGGTCGCTGGGCGACGCGCCCACCTGGTTCACGGCGCGCACGATCGCATCCAGGCTCGTACCCGGACCGAACTTGAACATGTGGCCGCCATCTTCGCTCACGGCCACCTGGCTGCTCGGCACCACCGCGGTCTGGCCGCGGCTGAACGCGTTCGGCTGGCTGACCTGCGGCTGCTCGCTGATGGTGACCTGGATCGCACCATGAGCCACGGCGGCGGCACCGACCTTCACGTCGGATCCGATGACGACCGTGCCGGTGCGCGAGTTGACGATAATGCGTGCCGGGGCATCGCCCGGTGTGACCTCGAGGGCCTGGATGGTCGAGAGCCAGCTCACGCGCTGCGACGGATCGAGCGGCGCGCGCACGGCCACCG
>DATNJP010000178.1:0-3230 GCA_035603855.1 Luteibacter sp.
TGTACCGTGGCGGTATCGATTCGCGCTGGGTGACGTCTTCGGTCGTTTCGGGAGTGCGGCGGACTGTCTCGTTGCATCGCCGGCACGCCCGCCGATCCCAGCGCCTGTCCTTCATGCGTTGCCGCACTGGAGCGCACCGGCACCCCATCGCGACCCGGCGCCCGCAGGTTCCGTCACCTTCCATGTCGCCGTGCCGCGCATCACCGACCTGGCCGCCGGGACCCTGCCGCTGGCCATGATCCACATAACGTTCGCAGGGCAATCGAAAAGCGTCCCGGCACCGCAGGACCGCTCGGGGGTGGACGTCGATTTCGCGCTTCCCGATCTGATGCCGATGGAGACGCGCCGTCTGCAAGCGGTAGCGCATTTCGAGGACGACGAGGGAAACAAGGGGCTGAAGGGCGTGTTGCCGCTGGACATCGTCGACCCCCGGGCGCCCCTTGCGGTGGAGGCGGGTGTGGGCATTGTCTGGACCAGCCGGCCCGGTCCTTCGGATGAAGTGGAGTTTCGGCTCGCCTTCCGTGGCGAACCGAATGTGGCATATCGCGCTTATCTTTCCGACGCGCGCGGTCTCGGTATTCCGCTCGTGAGCGGACGACGTGCGCGCATGCGCGCCGAAATCGCCGTCGATGGCGCGCGTCGAAGCAACCTGGGCATGCGCGATCGCTTCCGCCTGCTTACCGAAACACCACTGAAACCTGAAGGAGCCTGGCAGACCGTCACGCTGGATGGGCGGCTTCCGCGCAGTCTCGATACGGTGCAGTTCTTGCGGGTGGTGCCACTAAGCGAGCGCGGTGCGGAGACGGAATTCGCCGGATGCCCCCTTGTGCCCATCGCCGTACCGTCGGACCGGTTGCCTCCTGCGCCGCGACTGGAGGTACAGATAAATCGGGCGCTGGGAACCGCAGCAGTGCGAGTCATTGCCCAGGGAATCGATCTGGTGGCACTCAAGTCCGCCGAACCTGGCTTGTTCGGGGGGCTGCCGGGCGATGCAAGCCAACCACCGCGTTTCCGCCTGCGCCGGTCGAGCGGGCCGATCGCCGATCCGCTCTATGCGCGTGCGCCCGACGACGGCGAAGGCGTCCTGGACTTCGATGGCACGAGGTTCGTCGCCGACTACGAAAGTGCGGCCCTGTCTCCGTATGTCCCGTATCACTATTGGGCGCAGATCCGGCTTCCGCCCGAACGGCGCCTTCCCCCGGGCGTCCTGGAGTTGCCTCTTCCGGCTGGCGCGTTGCTGCCGACACAACCGCATCAATCCCTCGACGCGCCCGGTGAATACAGTGCGTTATCGGCCCCGGCACCGGTCATGTTCGTTCCCCTCGAGGTGGCGTCGTTGGGGCCGGAAAACATTGCCGCGACGGTAACGGCGGATGGAGCGGCCGCGCATGTCGTGTCATTGACCATCACGGGCGGCCCCCGCCTGCACCCGCGTGCCGTGGCGGGATATGCCGTGCGCATACAGATCCAGCGCGGCGACAAGCCGGCCATCGTGGAGGACGTGCCGCTGGAAGACGGGGCATTGGTCTGGAGCAAGTCAGATCCCACGCCGCCGGCGCTTTCCACGCGCTTCGTGCTGGCACTGGTGGATCCCCTCGGAACCGTTGGCAGCCCGGTTCTACTCGATGTGGCGACGAGCTGACACGCGGATGGATGGCAGGACGGCCTCGTTCCGCATAGGATGGGCCCAGTTTTCACGCGCTGGGGAGATCGCATGAATGCACGACCGCTCGTTGCCGCTGGCCTGGCCGCCTTTATCGCCGTAGCCGCGCTGCCGTCGCACGCCGCCACGAAGGACGAAGCCGCGGTGCTCGCGCCGATCCAGGCCATGTTCGACGGCATGGCCAAGTACGACCAGGCCGCGATGCTGGCCACCGTGCAGCCGGAAGGCAGCGTGGCGCTGCTGCGCGACGGCAAGATGCTGCGCATGACCCTCGGCGACTTCATCGGCAAGATCAAGGCCAGCCCGAAACGCATCGAGGAGCGCATCCACGATCCGCTCGTGCGCATCGACGGCGACATCGCGATGGTGTGGGCGCCGTATGATTTCCTCGTCGACGGACAGGTGAAGCACTGCGGTACGGACATCGTGAACCTGGTGCGCGTGGACGGCCGCTGGCTGGTCGCCGGCATCGCCGATAACAGCCGCGATACCTGTCCCGCCCGATAAGACACGCCGCACGGCTCAAGTCTCCGCCCTGATGGCCGATACGGTTGCCATCAGGGAATGCCTTCCGGGCTAAGGAAACCGTGCCGTGATCGGGAACATTTCGACGATTGCCAACCCCGCGCCCGTGCCGGGGACGCGTCTTTCGACGGTGACCAGCGCCAACGCCGGAACGGACGTGGCTGCGGCGCCGCCCTCGGTGATCGTGACGTTGAGCGGGGCGGATCCATCGGCGCTTCCGGCAACCTACGCGCCGCCGCGTCCGGTCGTTCCCGCATGGACGACGCAGTCGCAGGATGCGGTCACGACGCGCATGGCGGGAAACTACACAGCCCTGCCGCTCGCCGCACGCTTCGCCGGCCTGGGCCAGGCACTGCTCGATCATTTTTCGACGGGTGGCAGCGATTTCTCCCAGGCCGTGAGCACTGCCGGCGTTACCGGCATGTCGGGCATCGGCATGCAGGCGGATGTGGGCCTGACGATCAAGACGGCCAGCGGCGCGACCGTGACGGTCAGCCTCGACAGCAGCGGTGACGGCCTGGCCGTGAACCTGACAAGCAGCGGCCCGCTCAGCGACGCGGAGCGCGCGGCCGTAAGCAAGCTTTCCGGCGCGTTCCAGGATGCCATCGACGGCATGGCGGCTGTGCCGCCCAAGCTCGATCTCGGCGGCCTGATGGGATTCGATCCCGGCGTGCTCTCGTCGGTGGACTTCACGACGTCGACGAGCGATGGCCGGAATCCGCCCGAGACGATCGCGTTCCACGCCGATAGCGCTTCGCGCAGCCTGAAGACCAGCGGAGCCCTTGGCCAGATCGACATGAGCGTCGACATGGGCTCGCTCGCCATCCTTGGCAATGCGTCGCAGCGCGCCGCGGCCATCGACAGCTACCTGCAGCAGGTGGACACCGCATCGTCGCGCGGCCATGGCGATCCCTCGTTGATGGCCCTGTTCAAGGATGCGTTCACGCAGTTGAACTCAGCCGAGGACGGCACGGCGGCATTGCTGAAGACGCCACCGCGGATTGCGCTGTCCGCGAACGACCACGCCATGCTCACCGGCCTC
>DATNJP010000179.1:0-2443 GCA_035603855.1 Luteibacter sp.
CGGCGTACAAGGCGCGCGAATGGATCACGCCGAAGATCGTCGCCGTGCCGTCGCAGCACGGTGCCGGCACCGTCTGGGCAAAATTCTATGGCCCGTCCGACGCGGCCGCGGCGGCATCCCGCCCGGCGGTGATCTTCGTCCACGGCGCCGGCTATGCGCAGAACGTGCACCTGTCGTTCCCCTACTACTTCCGCGAGCAGATGTTCCATAACCTGCTGGTGCAGCGCGGCTACGTCGTGCTCGACATGGACTACCGGGCCTCGAAGGGTTACGGCCGCGACTGGCGCACGGCCATCTACCGGCAGATGGGTCACCCCGAGCTGGACGACCTGCTCGACGGCAAGGCCTGGCTGGTGAAGCAACAGGGTGTGGATCCGAAGCGGGTGGGCATCTATGGCGGCAGCTACGGCGGCTTCATGACTCTCATCGCCCTGCTTCGCGCGCCCGGCGAGTTCGCCGCCGGCGCAGCGCTGCGCCCGGTCACCGACTGGACCAGCTACAACCACGAATACAGCGCCAACATCCTCAACGATCCCCAGCTCGACCCCGAGGCGTACAAGACCAGCTCGCCGATTTACTACGCCGATGCCCTGGCCGACCCGTTGCTGATCGAGCACGGCCTGATCGACGACAACGTGCTGGCCAGCGATTCCATCCGCCTCTACCAGCGCTTCATCGAGCTGCACAAGAAGAATTTCTGGATGTCGCTCTACCCGATGGAGCGGCACGGATTCGTCCACGCCGACTCGTGGTACGACGAGTACCGTCGGATCGATGAGCTGTTCCAGACCCAGCTGGAGCGCCACGCGCCGTAAGTTCGCGCGAAAATTTACGCAAACGTTACGCCCCCCAACGGTATCAATACGCCGTAAATATCGCCTCGGGCGAACAATACGCTCCGTCCCCCCAGGCGGAATGTAACCGTGGAATTCCTGTACGTCCTACTCGTCATCGTGCTCACCGCACTGACGATCGGCTTCCTCATGATCTGCGACCGCCTCGGTCGCCGCTGAGGATATCGCCATGACCCTTGCCTACATTCTCGCCACGGCCATCGCCGTGGCGCTCACGGGCTATCTGTGCGTGGCCCTGTTGAAGCCGGAGTGGTTCGAATGACCGCGAACGACTTCTTCCAGATCGGGCTTTTCCTCGCCGTGTTGCTGGCGCTGGTGAAGCCCGTCGGCCATTACATGACGCTCGTCTTCGCCGACGAGCCCAACCGCGTGACGCGCTTCGGCGCTCGTGCGGAACACCTGCTCTATCGCTTGTCCGGCATCCGCGCGGACGAGGACATGGGCTGGAAGCGCTATGCCATCGCCATGCTGGTGTTCAACGTCGCGGGCCTCGCGATCGTGTACATCCTGCAGCGCACGCAGCAGTGGCTGCCGCTGAACCCGCAGCATTTCGGCGCCATCACGCCGGATTCCGCCGTGAATACCGCAATCAGCTTCGCCAGCAACACCAACTGGCAGGGCTACGGCGGCGAGACGACGATGAGTTACTTCACGCAGGCCGTTGGCCTCGCGGTGCAGAACTTCCTGTCGGCCGCCACCGGCATCGCCGTGCTGATCGCCGTGATCCGTGGCTTCGTGCGCCGCGGCGCCTCCGCCGTCGGCAACTTCTGGGTCGACATGACCCGCGCCACGCTCTACGTGCTGATCCCGTTCTCGGTGGTCGTCGCGCTGCTGCTGGTGTCGCAGGGCGTGATCCAGAACGTGTCGTCGTACATCGACGTCAACATGCTGGAGCAGGGCCGCCAGACCCTGCCGATGGGTCCGGCCGCGTCGCAGATCGCGATCAAGATGCTCGGTACCAACGGCGGCGGTTTCTTCAACGCCAATGCCGCGCATCCGTTCGAGAACCCGACGGCACTGTCGAACTTCGTGCAGATGATCTCGATCTTCGCGCTCGGCGCCGCCCTCACCAACGTGTTCGGGCGCATGGTCGGCAACCAGCGTCAGGGCTGGGCGGTCCTCGCGGTCATGGGCATCCTATTCATCGCAGGCGTCTTCGTGGCGTACTGGGCGGAAGCGCACGGCAACGACGCCTTCACGGCGCTCGGCCTCACCGGCGGCAACATGGAGGGCAAGGAGGTCCGCTTCGGCATCGTCGCGTCCTCGCTGTTCGCCGTCGTCACCACTGCGGCGTCCTGCGGCGCCGTCAACGCCATGCATGACAGCTTCACCGCGCTCGGCGGCATGATCCCCCTGATCAACATGCAGCTCGGCGAGATCATCGTCGGCGGCGTCGGCGCCGGTCTCTATGGCATGCTGCTGTTCGTCGTGCTGGCGATCTTCGTCGCCGGCCTGATGGTCGGCCGTACGCCGGAATATGTCGGCAAAAAGATTGAGGCTCGCGAAGTCAAGATGGCAATGCTCGCCATCCTGGTCCTGCCGCTGATGTATCTCGGCTGGACCGCGGTCGCGGTCGTGCTGCCGTCGGC
>DATNJP010000180.1:0-2095 GCA_035603855.1 Luteibacter sp.
TCCAGCGCGGCGGTCATCAGCGCGCGGGACATGCCGTTGGCCGCGAACAGGTCGTCGCGGCCATAGCGCAGGCCCACGTGCATGATGTTGGCGGCATGCACGGACATCTGGTCGCGCGAGGCGATCAGGGTGGTCACGCCCGAGAGCACCACCACAGCCGTGGAAAGGTCGCGCGAACGCGGCAGGTCGCCCTTTTCGCGGGCTTCGCGCAGGCGTTTGTCACTAGGTGATTCGGTGCGGTCTTCCTTATCGGCTTCCTCGCTCACGGGCGGTCACCTCCCGATAAGCTGGCGCATGGTGTCCCACGCGGCCGTCTGCAGTGAATCGAACGCGCCCGGCAGGGCACGCAGCGCAAGCCACACGGCCAGAAGGCCGAGGCAGATGGTGATCGGGAAACCCACGGCGAACAGGTTCATCGACGGCGCCGAACGGCTGATCGCGCCGAACCCCAGGTTCACGACCAGCGTGGCCGTCAGCGCGGGCAGCGCGACACGTACCGCGCCACCGAACAGGTGGCTGGCGAAACCCAGCACGCCCCAGATGCCGTCCGCGCCGATACCCTGGTCGCCCACCGGCATCGTGCGAAAGCTGTCGGCCAGCAGGGAAATGAGTTGCAAGTGTCCGTTCATCACCAGGAACAGCAAAGTCACCAGCATCGTGTAGAACTGGCTGAGTACCGGCGTGGTGCCACCGACGCCCGGGTTCACGGTTTCAGCGAAGCCAAGGCTCATCGCCTGCGACACCAGCTGGCCGCCGAACGAGACGGCCTCGAACACCAGCTTGAGGATGAAGCCGAGCGACGCGCCCACGATGATCTGCTGGGCCAGCGTGGCGATGCCCTGTGCCGACAGCGGGCGGATATCCAGCGGCGCCAGCGGAGCGAGCGCCATCGTCAGCAGCAGCGCGAGACCGATGCGGATGTTCGTCGGAATCGTCGTCGCGCCCAGCACGGGCGCGACGAGCAGCAGGCCGGAGATGCGGGCAAGCGCCCAGCATGCACCGCCCACCCACCCTTCGAGCTGGCCGAGGTCGATCGGCATCAACGCACCGCCTGGGGCAGGTTTTCGATCAGCGCGCGCGTGAACTGCTCCAGGGTACGCAGCATCCAGGGGCCGGCGATGATCATCACCAGCGCCATGGAAATGAGCTTCGGGATGAAGCTCAGGGTCTGTTCGTTGATCTGCGTGGCCGCCTGGATCATGCCCACGATGAGACCCACCGCCAGGGCGGTGAGCAATAGCGGCGCGCCGATCAGCATCGCGATGTGCAGGGCCTGCTGGCCGTAGTTGATGACCGACTCGGGCGTCATTGGAAGAAGCTCCCCGCCAGCGTGCCGAGCAGCAGGGTCCAGCCATCGACCAGTACGAAAAGCATGATCTTGAACGGCAGCGAGATGATCATCGGCGAGAGCATCATCATGCCCATCGACATCAGCACGGAGGCGACGACGAGGTCGATGATGAGGAACGGGATGAACAGCAGGAAGCCCATCTGGAACGCGGTTTTCAGCTCGCTCGTGACGAAGGCCGGCAGCGCCACGCGGTAAGGCACGGCGTCCTTGTCGGCATACGGTTCCTCACCGGCCAGCTTGGTGAAGAGCTGCAGGTCCGGGTCGCGGGTCTGCTCGAGCATGAAATGGCGGAACGGCGCGGCGGCGAGGGGCATCGCTTCCTGCACGCTCATCTGGCCGTCCATGTATGGCTTGATGCCCGCGTCGTACGCCTTGTTGATCACCGGCGACATCACGAACAGCGTGAGGAACAGCGAGAGACCGAGCATCACCTGGTTCGGCGGCGTGCTGTTCGTACCCAGCGCCTGGCGCAGGAAGCCGAGCACGATGATGATGCGCGTGAACGACGTCATCATCAGCAGGATGGCCGGGAGTGCCGTCAGCGCCGTCATCAACGCCAGCATCTGGATCGACAACGACCAGGTCTGGCTACCGTTGGCGCCGGGCTGCACGTTCAGCAGCTGGATGCCCGGCGGCGGGTCGGCGGCGAAGCCGGCGACCGGGACGAGCAGGAGGATCAGGAAAACCAGCCAGGACCAGCGTCCGGCATGGATGTATCGCTTGCGGATGCGGACCGGGTCCGCG
>DATNJP010000181.1:0-9384 GCA_035603855.1 Luteibacter sp.
ACCCCCAACGGCCAGGCCGGCCAGCCGCAGCTCGTCCTGCAGAAGATCTACGTCAAGGACGCTTCCTTCGAAGCCCCGAACGCCCCGCAGGTGTTCCAGGAGATGGGTGAGACCGAGGCCCAGCCCCAGGTCCAGCTCAACCTGGGCCACAAGGCCGTGGACCTCGGTAACGACCTCTTCGAGGTGGTGCTGAGCCTGACCCTCACCTGCAACCTCGGTGAGCGCACCGCTTACCTGGCCGAAGTGCACCAGGCCGGCATCTTCGGCATCGGTGGCTTCACCAATGAGGATCGCGACGGCATCCTGGGCTCGTACTGCCCGAACCTGCTGTTCCCGTACGCGCGCCAGATGGTCTCGGCCATGATCCAGGAAGGTGGCTTCCCGCCGTTCCTGCTCCAGCCGATCAACTTCGACGCCCTCTACGCCGAACAGCAGCGTCAGCAGCTCGAGGGCGCCGGTGCCCATCCGCTCAACAGCTGAGCGATGAGTTCCACTTCCCGACCCACCGTCGCCGTCCTCGGCGCCGGGTCATGGGGCACCGCGCTGGCGGCCTTGCTGGCGCGTAACGACGTCCCCACGCGACTGTGGGGGCGCGACGCCGACGCGCTCGCGGCCATGGCCGCGGCGCGGCGGAACCTGCGTTACCTCCCGGATCTCGACCTTCCGTCCGAACTCACCTACGAGGCGGACCTCGCCACCATCCTGCGTGGTGCGGACATCGTCCTGCTGGTAGTGCCTAGCCATGCTTTCGCGGCCTTGCTCGACCAGATCGTCCCGCTACTCGACCCGGGCGCGAAGATCTCGTGGGCGACCAAGGGTTTCGAGACGGGTACCGGCCGCTTCCTGCACGAACTGGTCAACGAGAAGCTGCCGGGGCGTCCCGCCGCGGTGGTGACCGGGCCGTCGTTCGCGCGCGAGGTGACCGCGGGCCTGCCGAGCGCCGTCACCGTGCATGCCACGGACGAAGCGTTTGGCAAGGAACTGGCCGTGCTGCTGCACGCTCCGAACTTTCGTGCCTACACCGGCAACGACATCCTCGGTGCCGAACTCGGTGGCGCGATGAAGAACGTGCTCGCCGTGGCTACCGGTGTCGCCGACGGCATGGAGCTCGGTCTCAACGCGCGTGCCGGCCTCATCACGCGCGGCATGAACGAGATGCTGCGCCTTGGCGTGGCCCTCGGTGCGCGTGCCGAAACCCTCATGGGTCTCGCGGGCTTGGGCGACCTAGTGCTGACCTGCACCGGCGACCTCTCGCGGAATCGCCGCCTCGGCCTCGCCCTGGGCAAGGGCATTCCGCTCGACGAAGCGGTGCGCCAGATCGGCCAGGTGGTCGAGAGCGTCGTCACCGCCGACGAAGTCGCGCGGTTGGCGGGCTTCCACGGCCTCGACCTGCCGATTTCGTCCGCCGTCCGCGCCGTGCTTCACGGCGAGGTCACTCCGGCGGAAGGCCTGCGCACCCTGATGGGGCGCGAGCAGAAGGCCGAATACCCCGTCGACCTGTTCCCGAACCGCCGCGGCTGAGCGCCGCGGCGTGTCTCCCGGTTGGCTGAACGGGACCGTCCTCTGGGTAAAAAGTCCTACGGGTTCCTCATCCCGCCTTTGCTAAGCTTCCTGTTTTGGTCGCGCGGGCGGGAACGCTACGGATGCATCAGCCGGACGATAAGCGCAGGCGTCAAGAGGTCGCGGGGCCATTGCCACTGGCATGGCGGCGCGCGCTCGACGAAGCCGTGCCCGCCGCACTGGTGGATCGCACCGTGCTGGGCTTTTTCCTCGAAGGCGTCAACGACGACCACGAGCCGGCTGCCCGCCTGGATGTCGCGCCCGTCCTGTTGACGCTTGGCGGCGATGGCCGCTACTCGCGTCCCTTGCCGCTGGACAGCCGCCACCTTCCCGAGTCCTCCCTCACCGTGGCGGAGAAGCGTCTCGCCGCCACGTTGCTCGGCCTGCCGCAGACCCTGCGCAAGAGCCGCAGCTACGCGCGCTTCACGGGTGCCCTCGGCGACCAGCTGCTGACCGAAGTGCTCGATTCGGCGCCGTGTTTTTTCGGCGGCGTCGCCGGCCTGCAGCTGTCACGCGGCAAGCCGCATGCACTGCGCTGGCGCTGGAACCTGGAGAAGGACGGCAGCCAGAAACTGCTGCCCGACGTGCCGTCGAGCCAGCGCCTCTTCCGCGTCGGTTCGTTGTGGTTCCTCGATGCCGAACACGCCGAAGTCGGTCCGCTCGAAGGCGATCCGTCCGAAAGCCTCTGGCTCGACCTGCCGCCGCTGCCACCTGAGAACACGGCCACGTTCCGCGCGGAGCTGCTCTCGACGCGCATGGGTCCGCGCGTGCCCGAGCCGCAGGTCTTCGGAGAGATGCGCCGGGCCGAAGTGTCACCACGCCCCGTGCTTGTGCTGCATGCGCTCACGCGCCATGCGCGCCTCGCCGCCGGCACGCCGCCGCTGGCCTATGGGCGACTTGCCTTCGATTACGCCGGTGAACGCCTGCCGGGTCGTGGTGGCGAGCCGCTGGTCCGTCGCGTTCGCAACGGTGTCCTGCTGGAGATCGCGCGCCGTCGCGCCGAGGAACTCGCGTCGATGGAAAGCCTCGAGACGGCGGGCCTCAATCCCGCGGTCGACACCGAGGGCCTGCCCTGGGACATGGCCGACACGCTGCCCGACGATGCATGGCTGTTTCCCGGCAAGGGTTACGCCGGTGCGCTGGAGGTCAACACGCCCGCCCGCTGGCTGGCCTTGCGCCCGAAGCTGGAAGCCGATGGCTTCATGCTCGAATACGCACCGAGCTTTCCCTTCGAAGTGCTCGAAGGGCCGGTGCGCTGGTACGGCCAGGCCCACGAAGACGATGCCGATCGCGCGTTCGACCTGGAAATCGGTATCGAGGTCGAAGGCAAGCGTGTGAACCTCTTGCCCGCCGTGGCTCAGGCCCTGGCCGAGCATCAGCTCAGCCTCAGCCCCACGCCAGGCGAGGCCGAAGACTCCGTCTGGTATGCGCCGGTAGACGAGCGTCGCCGCGTGCCGGTTCGCCTGAAGGAACTACGTGGCCTGCTCGCTCCGCTCGCGGAATACCTCGAGAAGCCGCGCCAGCAATTGCACCTGCCGCGCGTGCAGGCGGGACGCCTGGAAGAACTCGCGCAAGCCCTGCCCAGCGGCGGTTCGTTCGAGGCGCCGGAGCGCCTGCGTGGTTTCACGCGCCGCCTGCGCGAAGCCGCCGAGCGCGCCAGCGATGCCGTGCCCGAAGGCATTCGCGCGGAACTCCGCCCTTACCAGCGCGACGGCCTGCGCTGGATGAACGCGCTTGCGGAAGCGGGCACCGGCGGCGTGCTTGCCGACGACATGGGCCTGGGCAAGACCCTGCAGCTGATCACGCATCTGCTCGCGCTCAAGGACAGCGGCAGCCTCACATCGCCCGCGCTCGTGGTCGTGCCCACGAGCCTGGTGCCGAACTGGATTTCGGAAGTCGCGCGGTTCGCACCGAGCCTCACCCTGCTCGCACTGCACGGGCCGCAGCGTGCGGAAACCTTCGCGCGCATTCCCGGGAACGACGTCATCCTCACCACGTACGCGTTGCTGCCGCGCGACGTCGAGACACTGAAGAAGCAGGCGTTCTCGCTGGTGGTGCTCGACGAGGCGCAACAGGTCAAGAACCCGCGCACGCAGGCGCGCCGCGCACTGCTCACCCTGAAGGTGTCGCGCTGCCTGTGCCTTACCGGCACGCCGCTGGAAAACCACCTTGGCGAACTCTGGTCGCAGGTCGATCTCGCGGTGCCCGGCCTTCTCGGCGACGAAGGCGCTTTCCGTCGTCACTACCGCGTGCCGATCGAGAAGCACCAGGACATCGAGTGCCAGGAGCGCCTCAACCGCCGCATCGCGCCCTTCATCCTCCGTCGTACGAAGGCGCAGGTGGCTTCCGAGTTGCCGGCGAAGACCGAGATCACGCGTCGCGTCGTCATGGAGCCGAAACAGCGCGACCTCTACGAAAGCCTGCGCCTGTCGCTGGCGGAAGAACTGCGCGAGGTGATCGCGCAGCGCGGCATCGCGCATAGCGGCATCGTCGTGCTCGACGCACTGCTCAAGTTGCGCCAGGTATGCTGCGATCCGCGCCTGGTGAAGCTCGAAGCGGCACGCGGCGTGCGCGACTCGGCCAAGTTCGAACTGCTGATGGACATGCTACCGGCGCTGCTCGCCGAAGGGCGTCGCGTGCTGCTCTTCAGTCAGTTCACGGAAATGCTGAAGCTCATCGCCAACGAGCTCGATCGCCGACGCATCAGCTACGTCACGCTCACGGGAGAAACGCGCGATCGCGCCGAGCCCGTGCAGCGTTTCCAGAATGGTGAAGTGCCGCTGTTCCTGCTGTCGCTGAAAGCGGGCGGTGTCGGCCTCAACCTCACCAGTGCCGACACCGTGATTCACTACGATCCGTGGTGGAACCCGGCAGCCGAAGCACAGGCCAGCGATCGCGCCCATCGCATCGGCCAGGACAAGCCCGTGTTCGTGTATCGCCTGATCACCGCGGGCACGGTGGAAGAACGCATCGAAGAACTGAAGGCCCGCAAGGCCGAACTAGCAGACGCCGTCCTCGAAGGCGGCGGCAGCCGCGAACGCCTCAGCTTCGACGAAAGCGACCTCGACGCGCTGCTCGCCCCGTCCGCCTGACCCAAGGCACAATCACTATCGCGGTCCCGCCTGCGGTGGGTGGCATGTCTTTGGATGAGCCGAGCTTAGGCTTGGTCGATTTTCTCAGTACAGCATTTGCCGACATGTGCATTATCGACATTCGATGCACGTCTTCGGAACGGAATAATGAATGAGAAGTTCATCCGATGGGACGCAGCCGATCACCTGCGTACAGAAGCAGACCAGACGGCTTATCTCAACGCATGTCTTGAAGACGATCCTGGCGATGGAAGTCTTGTGCGAGCAGCGCTCGGCGACATCGCGCGTGCACGTGGCATGAGCAGCGTGGCACGGGCTACTGGAATTTCACGGGAAGGGCTTTATCGGGCGCTATCGACGGATGGCAACCCGGAGTTCGCGACCGTGATGCGAGTCATGCGCGCGCTGGGTGTGCACCTGCGCGCGGCATGACGTTCTACTCAGCGGCGCAGAGGGCTGCCGCCGGCTTCGACGATCGCCAGCGCGGCGCCGCCGATCAAGCCCGGTTCGGGATTCATGATCGCCTGCGTGGGTACCTTTTCCATGGTGTCGCGGAAGCGGCCCTTCGCTTCGAAGCGCTCGCGGAAGTGCTTCTGGATCCACGGCAACAGGATGGGCGTCATGCCGCCCGTGAGGTACACGCCATCCCATGCGCCAAGCGTCAGCACGAGGTCGCCTGCGACGCTGCCGAAGATACCGGCGAGGGCTTCGACCGCGCGGCTGCACATCGGGCAACCGCCGTCCTGGCCAGCGGCCGACTTCTTCGCGCGCTGCGTGATCTCTTCCGGCGTGATGGCTTCGTCCGGTTTCTGTCCCGCGATCTCGCAGATCGCGGTGTACAGGTTCACCAGGCCCTGGCCGCTGATGAGGCGCTCGTTCGACACGCGGCCGTAGCGCAGGTTCAGCACCTTGAGGATCTCGATATCTTCCGTGCTGTGCGCGGCAAAGCCCGCATGGCCGCCTTCGGTCTGCAGCACGCTGACCTTGTCACCGCGGATCAGGAGGCCGCCCACGCCGAGGCCGGTACCCGGGCCCACGACGACGAACGTCTGCTCTTCCTTCGCGCCGATGATGGGCACTGCCGGCGAACCGATCTGCTCGAGCTCGCGGTGACCGTCCTTGTCGACGATCTTGTCCGGGCTCATGAGCATCACCGCCATCGACTGGGCCGCGAAGTCGTTCACGAGGTGGACCCATTCCAGGTCGAGTTCCTTGGCGAGCGTCTTCGCGGAAATGGCCCAGGGGTTGTTGGTGACCTTTACCGTCTCACCGCTGTCGATACGACCGGCCGCGGCGATGATCGCGCGGGTGGCCTCGTGGCCGGTTTCCTTGAAGTACTGCCGCGCGGCATCCGCCATCGAGGCGTAGTCCTTGACGTGGTACTTGCGGATGCTCTCTTCGATAAGCGGTTGATCTGCTTCCGGATGCGCGATGCCGAAGCGCACATTGGTGCCGCCGAGGTCGGCGAGCAGGGTCGGCGCCGGGGCGCTCACGTTGGCCATGTTGGAAAACCTGTCGTGTCACGGAAGCACGCAAGGGTGCCTCGCGCGGGGGCTGGCGTCTAGTGACGGTTTGCCCTACGCCGACTTGACAAGGGCAGGGGCTGACGACACGCGACGATGGAAACCGACACTTTGATGTAAACGATTACGTCGGCAGAATACCGCAATACCGGGTCATTGGCAGGCTTTCGCCTGACAGATCCGGCCCCACCGGGAGAGTATGTGATGGCAGCGGTCCGCCTCGACAAGGTACACAAGGTTTATCCGAACGGGCACGTGGCCCTGAAGGAGGCGAGCTTCGACATCGCGGATGGCGAACTGCTGGTACTGGTGGGGCCGTCGGGCTGCGGCAAGACGACGCTGCTGCGCATGATCGCGGGCCTCGAGTCCATCACCGGCGGCACGATGACGATCGGCGATCGCGTGGTGAACGATGTCGCGCCGAAAGACCGCGATATCGCCATGGTGTTCCAGAACTATGCGCTGTATCCGCACATGACGGTTCGCGAGAACCTCGGGTTTGGCCTGCGCCTTCGCGGCGCGCCGAAGGAGGAGATCGACCGCCGCGTCGCCGGGGCGTCGAACATGCTCGGCCTCGACGAACGCCTCGACCACCGGCCCGCGGCGCTCTCCGGCGGTCAGCGCCAGCGCGTGGCGCTTGGTCGCGCGCTGGTCCGCGATCCCGCGGTTTTCCTGCTGGACGAGCCGCTGTCCAACCTCGACGCGAAGCTGCGTCTTTCGACCCGCGTGGAAATCGCGCGCATCCATCGCCGCCTCGGCGCCACGATGGTCTATGTCACCCATGACCAGATCGAGGCGATGACGCTCGGCCAGCGCATCGTCGTGCTGAATGGCGGCGAGATCCAGCAGCTCGACACACCGATGAACCTTTACAACAAGCCGGCGAACCTCTTCGTGGCGGGCTTCCTCGGCAGTCCGGCCATGAACTTGTTCCATGGCACCCTGCGCCGCGCCGACGGGCTGCGCCTGGAGATGAAGGACGGTGGCTTCGCGCTGGGAACCGATTCGCCGGCGCTCGCTCCGTTCGTCGACAAACCGTTGATCGTGGGCGTCAGGCCCGAAGACCTGCTGACCGTCGCCGGTCACCCCGATGTGACCGAGCGTTTGCAGGCGCACGTCGACGTGGTCGAGCCCGTGGGTAACGAAGTCTTCCTTAACATGCGCCATGGCGACGATGAGATCGTGGCGCGCGTGCCTCCGCATTCCACGGTGCAACCGGGCACCGACGTCGGCCTCGGCTTCGAGGCCGAGCGCCTTCACTTCTTCGATCCGGCCACCACGGCGCGCATCGACGCGGCCTGAGGCCTGCGACACCTTGCCCCCCGGCGGTCGGCCGACGAGGAGTAAAATGGGCGGATCGCCAACGCACAGGCTCGTCCCATGACCTTTCCCGCCGTTCGTATGCGTCGTATGCGCCGCGACGCCTTCTCCCGCGCCCTGATGCGCGAGAACGTCCTCACCGTCGCCGACCTCATCATGGTCGCCTTCGTCGTCGACGGCGAGGGTGTCCGCCAGCCCGTGCCGTCGATGCCGGGCGTCGAGCGCCTGTCGATCGATGAACTGGTGAAACTCGGTGCCGAGTGCGTGGCGCTGGGCATTCCGGCGCTGGCGTTGTTCCCTTCGGTGGACGGCTCCGTGAAGACCGAAGACGCCCGCGAGGCGTGGAATCCGGAAGGCTTGTTCCAGCGGGCGACGCGAGAGCTCAAGCGGCGCTTCCCCGAACTCGGCCTCATCGGTGACGTGGCGCTCGATCCGTACACGACGCATGGCCAGGATGGCCTGATCGATGCCGACGGCTACGTGATGAACGAGCCGACGGTCGAAGCCCTGATCAAGATGTCGCTGGCCCAGGCCGAAGCGGGCATGGACTTCGTCGCGCCCTCGGACATGATGGACGGCCGTATCGGCGCCATCCGCGAGGCGCTGGAAGACGCGGGCTACATCCATACGCGCATCCTGGCCTACTCGGCGAAGTACGCCTCCAGCTTTTACGGTCCGTTCCGCGATGCCGTGGGTTCGGCCGCGAATCTCGGCAAGGGCAACAAGCACACGTACCAGATGGACGTGGGCAACAGCGACGAAGCCCTTCGCGAAGTGGAGCTGGACCTCGCCGAAGGCGCCGACGCGGTCATGGTGAAGCCTGGCCTCCCGTATCTCGACATCGTCCGTCGCGTGAAGGACACCTTCGGCGCGCCGACCTTCGTTTACCAGGTCAGCGGCGAGTACGCGATGATCAAGGCCGCGGCGCAGAACGGCTGGCTCGACGAGAAGGCCGTGGTGCTGGAGTCGCTGCTGTCGATGAAGCGGGCAGGGGCCGATGCGATCCTGACCTACTTCGCGATGGATGTGGCGCGCTGGCTGAAAGGCTGACGCGCTTATCGCCGCTGAAGCGGCTCCCACATGAAGTGCCCCCACACGCTGACCATGTGGGAGCCGCTTCAGCGGCGATACGTCAGATTATCCAAAACCCACCCGAGCCCGCGTGACATAATCCAAAGCGATACTCCGGGAGTCGCAGGATGGATGGGCATCACTTTCTAGAGACGGCGGTCGTCTTCCTCCTGGCGACGGTGATTGCCGTCCCGCTTACCAAGCGTTTCCGTCTCGGAGCGGTCCTCGGCTATCTGCTGGCGGGCGTTGCCATCGGACCCTCGGCACTGGGGCTGGTCAGCGACACCGAGGGCGTCGCCGCCATCTCCGACTTCGGCGTCGTGCTGATGCTCTTCGTCATCGGCCTGGAGCTTTCGCCGTCCCGTTTGTGGGTCATGCGGCGTGCAGTGTTCGGCAGCGGCAGCCTGCAGGTGCTCACCTGTGCCGCGGCGATCGGCGCCATCGGTTACTTCCTGTTCGGCCTGACGTGGAAGGGAGCCGTGATCGTCGGTGGCAGCCTCGCGCTGTCGTCGACGGCATTCGGCCTGCAGATCCTCGCCGAGCGGAAGGAAGCCGGCACCGTCTATGGCCGCCAGGCGTTCGCCATCCTGCTGTTCCAGGACCTCGCGGCGATTCCGCTGATCGCGGCCGTGCCTCTGCTTGGTGGCATGGTCGGCCATGACGCGCATGGCCCGGACATCATGTCCGTGATTCGCGTGGTGGGTACGATCTTCGGCGTGATCGTCGGCGGCCGCCTCCTGTTGCGCCACGTGTTCCGTTTCGTCGCGCGTGCCAAGAGCACCGAGGTGTTCACGGCCACCGCCTTGCTTGTCGTGATG
>DATNJP010000182.1:0-13393 GCA_035603855.1 Luteibacter sp.
CTGAAGCGGCTCCCACACAAGCCGGCTCCCACACAAGCCGGTGGTCAACACAAGCCGCGGTTCCCACACCGGTGGCCTCCGCGCTGCAGGACCCGGCCTACAGCGCCGGAGTGCCAAGGCCGCCTCAGTCCCGTTGGCCGGCCCTGCTATGATGCCCGCCTGACTTTTCGTACCTCCGGGGTTCACGTGCTCGAGATCCTTCTGGCTGGCGGCTGGGCGTTGCTGCCGATCCTGATCTGTTCGCTGGCGGCGCTGGCGATCGTGTTGGAACGTTTCTGGGCCTTGCGCCGCGCGGCCGTGCTGCCGCCGGGGCTGGGTGCCGAGGTCCGTGAATGGGCCCGTTCGTCGCGGCTCGATGCCGCCCACCTCGAGGCGCTGGAAAAGGGTTCGCCGCTGGGCGAGCTGTTCGCTGGCGCCCTGGCCGTGCGCGATCGTCCGCGTGAGCTCATCAAGGAGCGCATCGAGGACACCGGCCGCCATGTGGTCCACCGCATGGAGCGCTACCTCAACACTCTCGGCACGATCGCGCTGATAGGTCCGCTGCTGGGCCTGCTCGGTACGGTCATCGGTCTGATCCGCATGTTCCTCAACGTGATGGCCGGCGGTATCGGCGATCCGACCAAGATGGCCGGCGGCATCGGCGAGGCTCTGATCTGCACGGCCTTCGGTCTCGTGGTGTCCATCCCTGCCTACGTGCTGCACCGCTACTTCCGTTCGAAGGTCGGTGGCTACGTGGTGCAGATGGAAAAGGAAGCGACCGCGTTGCTCGACGACCTGTCGGCACCGCGCCCCGCGCCGCGCCGTCGCACCGCCGCGCCGGAAGCCGCCACCACGCAGGCCGGCTGATCCATGCGCATCGGTTCCCGTCGCGAGGACGATTTCGAGATCAACGTGATCTCGCTGATCGACGTGCTGCTCACCCTGCTGATGTTTTTCGTGCTCAGCACGACCTTCATCGAGCACTCGCGCCTCAAGGTCAACCTGCCCAAGGCGGACAGCGAGGCGCGCGAGGCCACGGACAACGCGCTCACCCTGGTGGTCGACCGTGACGGTCATTACTCCGTCGGCAGCGACGAGGTGATGGGCGAGGGCATCGATCCGCTGAAGGCCATGATCGAGCGCGTCGCCGGCCCCGATCGCGGACGCGTGGTGGTCATTCGCGCCGACGCGATGACCGCCCACCAGAACGTCGTGCGCGCCATGGATGCGCTGGGCCAGCTCGGCTTCACGAAGCTATCCATCGCGACCACGCCAGCCGAGACGGCGGCCGCCAAGTGAGTACGCCCAAGGTTTCGGTCTGGGACGTCCGGACGTGGCACACGTACAAGCGTTTGCTTGGCTACACGAAGCGCTACCGCACGGCGGGCATCATCGCCATCATCGGCATGATCATCGATCCGGCCTGCCTGTCGCTGTTCACCAACCTGCTGCAGCCGCTGATCGACAACCTGTTCATCGCGCGCGACCCGCACACGATCTTCTGGATGCCGATCTGGATCATCTGCATCTTCGCGGTCCGTGGCATCGCTTCGTACTGCACCGACTACGGCATCGCCTACGTCGGCCGCAACGTCGTCCAGGCGATCCGCATCGACGTGTTCGCGGCGTACCTACGCCTGCCGTCCACGTTCTTCGCCAAAGAACCCTCGGGCCAGCAGATCTCGCGCATCACCTACACCAGCGAGCAGGTGGCCGCGGCCTCGTCGGATTCGCTCAAAGTCGCCGTGACCGAAGGCCTCACGGTGGTCGGCCTGCTGGGCGTCATGCTTTACCAGAGCGCCTACCTGGCGATGGCGTTGCTCGTGCTGGTGCCCTGCGTCGTCGTCATCGTGACGGTGATCAGCCGGCGCTACCGCAAGATCAGCAAGCGCATCCAGGGCAATATGGGCACCGTGACCAGCGCCGTCGAGGAAGCGGTCGCAGCCAATCGCGAAGTGCGCATCTACGGCGGCCAGGCCCGCGAAGGCGACCGCTTCGGTGAAATCGCCGATCGTCAGCGCCGGCTCAACCTCAAGGTGTCGGCGACCAGCGCGGCCTCCAGCGCCACGATCCAGACCGTTGGCGCCATGGCCCTGGCCACGCTCGTCTACCTTGGCACGCGCCCCGGCGTCATCGAGACGATCACGCCCGGTGTCTTCACGGCCGTGCTGACCGCGATGGGCGGCATGCTGCCCTCGCTCAAGCGACTCGCGGGCATCCAGTCCAACCTGCAGAAGGGCGTGAGCGCGGCGGAAGACCTGTTCGCGATCATCGACGAGCCGCCGGAAGTCGACCACGGTACGGAAACGCTGGTCCGCACCAAGGGCGATATCCGCTTCAACGACGTCAAGCTGGTTTACGAGCGCAACAATCATGTCGCCCTGCGCGGTGTCGACCTCGTCTGTGCGCCGGGCACGGTCACGGCGCTGGTCGGCCGCTCCGGTAGCGGCAAGTCCAGCCTCGTGAGCCTGTTGCCGCGCTTCTACGAGCCGACCGAGGGCGACATCCTCATCGACGGCCGCAACTATTCGCAGTACACGCTGGCCTCGCTCCGCCAGCAGATCGCCTGGGTGGGCCAGCACGTGGTGCTGTTCGACGACACCGTGGCCGCCAATATCGCCTATGGCGAGATGGCTGGCGCCTCCGAGGAAGATATCGTCGCCGCCGCCAAGGCAGCGAACGCAATGGAGTTCATCGAGCGCCTGCCGCTCGGCTTGCAGACGCAGATCGGGCAGGCCGGCAATTCGCTCTCGGGCGGGCAGCGGCAGCGCATCGCCATTGCCCGCGCCATTCTGAAGAACGCGCCGATCCTCGTGCTGGACGAAGCCACCAGCGCGCTCGACACCGAATCGGAGCGCCTGATCCAGGACGCGCTGACCCGCCTGATGCGCGACCGCACCACGCTGGTGATCGCACACCGCCTGTCGACCATCGAGCACGCCGACCAGATCGCCGTGATGGAGCAGGGCAAGATCATCGAACTGGGCACGCATCGCGAGTTGCTCGACAAGGGTGGTCAGTACGCGGCGTTGCATCGCATGCAGTTCCACGAGCAGGCCGCGGCAGGCTGATCGCGTGACACTCGCGACGTCGTTGCAACGACGGTGGTACGGCGGCGGATCGCCGCCGTGGTGGACGCTGCCTCTCGAGGCGCTCTATCGCAACGTCGTCCGTCGTCGCGCCGAGCGCTTTCGCAGTGATCCGTCGAGCGTCGTACGCCTTCCGGTGCCGGTCGTGGTCGTCGGCAACATCACCATCGGCGGCACCGGCAAGACGCCCTTGATCGTCGCCCTGGCGAAAGCGCTGGAGCAGCGCGGTTTCGTTCCGGGCATCGTCAGCCGCGGTTACGGCGGCAGCGAACGCGGACCTTATCTCCTGACCGGCGACGACGATCCCGCGATAGTGGGCGACGAGCCCAGCCTGATCCGGCAGAGCGGCGTTCCGGTGGCGATCGGCCGTGAGCGTCCGGAAGCGGCGAAGCTGCTCGTCGAGGCGGGCTGCGATGTGATCCTCGCCGATGACGGCCTGCAGCATTATCGCCTGGGCCGCGATGTCGAGATCTGCGTGATCGACGGCGAGCGGCGCCTTGGCAACGGTCATCTGTTACCGGCCGGTCCGCTGCGTGAACCGGCAAATCGCATCGACAAGGTCGATTTCATCGTCGTGAATGGCGGTGCGCCTACGGGTCGCGAGATCGCGATGCAACTGGAGGGCGGCGTCGCGGTGAACATGCACGATCCCTCGCGCATCGCGCCGCTGGCGGACTTCGCCGGCCGTCCGGCGCACGCCGTGGCCGGCATCGGCAACCCGGCGCGTTTCTTCGCGAGTCTCTCCGCGCAGGGCATCGCGGTTCACGGCCATCCCTTCGCCGACCACCACGCGTTCACCCGCGACGACTTCACGTTCGCCGATGGCTGCCCGGTGTTGATGACCGACAAGGATGCGGTGAAGTGCAGACGCTTCGCGCGCGAAAACTGGTGGCGCGTGCCGGTACGTGCGGTGCTTCCGGAACCCTTTTACGATGCCGTCGCCCAGCGCATCATCGCGGCGCGTACGGCATTGCCATCCGCAGGACGGTAGAACGCCATGGCGACTCTGGAACGCGCGATTGAAATAGCCGCGGCAGCTCACGCCGGGCAGGTGGACAAGGCCGGGCAGCCGTACATCCTTCATCCCCTGCGCGTCATGTTCCGGCTGGAATCTCCGTTCGAACGAATGGCCGCGGTTCTCCACGACGTCGTGGAGGACTCGGAAGTGACACTGGACGATCTCGTCGAGGCAGGCTTCGATCCCGCGGTGGTCACGGCCGTCGAGGCATTGACCAAGCGTCCCGGCGAGTCGCGTCTCGAGGCGGCCCACCGAGCGGCTGCCGATCCGATCGCGCGCGTGGTGAAGCTGGCGGACAACGCCGAGAATATGGATCTTTCGCGTATCCCGAATCCGACGGAGCGGGACTACGCGCGGCTCGAGGAGTACAAGGTCGTGCGCGCTGTCCTGTTGGGCGAGTCGGCCTGATAGAACAAAAAAAGCCGGCCCTCTCGAGCCGGCTTCCTTGGAGACGGGCGAGCCCGCGCTTTACTGCACGCGCTGCACGTTGCCCTGGTCGTCGACGACGACGATGTCGCCTTCGCGGATGGACGAGGCGTCCTTGACCTGGACGTTGGTGTAGCCGCCGGTGCCCATCTTCAGGCGCAGGGTGTAGCTTTCGCTGCCGCCGCCCTTGCCGATGGCGTTGCCGGCGAAGCCGCCGCCCACCGCGCCGCCGACGGTGGCGAGGGTCTTGCCCTTGCCCTTGCCGACCTGGTTGCCCAGCACGCCACCGGCGATGGCGCCGATCACGGCGCCTGCCGTGCCGTGGTCACGGCCAGCGGTCACATTGTGCTCGATGCTCTGGACCACGCCGCACTGGTCGCAACGCACATAGATGCCGTCGCTGCGCGTCAGCGTGGCGGCCGAGGCGGGGGCGACGACCGCGGTGGCGAGCAGGGCGGCCAGGGGAAGGCCGAGGACGGTCTTGATGTTCATTGAAAAATCTCCTGTGGGACGACCGGGCAGGTGTGGCCGTCAGCGCCACCAATATAAGCATTTCGACTGAACAAATGACGAGCGCGATTCTCACTTCACGCACGCCATGGATACTACGCCGATGAGTACCGCCATCGTCTGGTTCCGCCGCGACCTTCGCCTTGCCGACAACCCCGCACTCGCCGAGGCGGCGAGGTCGCACGAGCATGTGGTTGCCTTATACGTGCATGCGCCCGAGGAGGAGGGTGAGTGGGCACCCGGAGCGGCCAGCCGCTGGTGGCTGCACCATTCGCTGGAGGCGCTGGACACCGCACTGGGCAGGCATCACGGCCGGCTCCAGGTCATCCGTGGCCCCAGCCTCGAGTCACTTCGTGCCGCCATCGCGGCGACGGGCGCTACCGCCGTCTACTTCAACCGCCTGTACGACCCGAAGGTGGTTCGCCGGGACAAGGCGGTACGCCGGGGGCTGGAAGCGGACGGCATCGAGGTGGCGTCGTTCAACGCGGCGCTATGGGTCGAACCCTGGGACATCGCGACGAAGCAGGACGAGCCGTACCGGGTCTTCACCCCGTTCTGGCGCAACGTGCGCACGCGGATCGGCGAGATGGAGCCCCTGCCGGAACCACACGCGCTCTCGCTGTGGCAGCCACATCGAGAAGAGGTGTGGGAGCCGCTTCAGCGACAAGCAGGGGAGCCACTTCAGCGCAATGTGTGGGAGCCGCTTCAGCGGCGATCCCGCGGCAGCGGGCAAGCTGGCAGCGGGCAGCTTCGTGGCGAGCACCCTTCGCCGCTGAAGCGGCTCCCACATGAGCCGGGTGGGCTTGTGGGGAGCGGCGAGCTCCCACACGAGCCGGGTGGGCTTTTGGGCATCGGAGAGTTGGGGCTTTTGCCTGTGCGCGATTGGGCCAAGGGGTTTGGCGAGTGGACGCCGGGGGAGAAGGGCGCGCAGGAGATGCTTGCCCTGTTCGCCGACGATGCCGTGGGCCATTACGACGAAGGCCGTGACCTTCCGTCGCGCCATGGCACGTCGCGCCTGTCGCCGCATCTGCACTGGGGAGAAATCTCTCCGGCACAGATCGCCGCCCAACTGCGTGCGCGCACGGCGAAGCGGCGTAACGGCGTCGACATCGAGCCCTATCTCCGCCAACTGGGCTGGCGCGAATTCGCCCACCATCTGCTCTACCACTTCCCCAAGACACCGAAGGAAAACTTCAACCCGAAGTTCGATGCCTTCCGCTGGGCCAGACGCGACGCGCACGCGCTGCGCCGCTGGCAACGGGGGCAGACCGGCATTCCCATCGTCGATGCGGGCATGCGCGAACTCTGGGCCACGGGCTGGATGCACAACCGCGTGCGCATGCTGGTGGCGAGCCTGCTGACGAAGAACCTTCGCCAGCACTGGGTGCTGGGCGAGAAGTGGTTCTGGGACACGCTGGTGGACGCCGACCTGGCCAACAACGCCATGGGCTGGCAGTGGGTGGCCGGTAGCGGCGCGGATGCCGCGCCTTACTTCCGCATCTTCAATCCGGTGACCCAGTCGGAGAAGTTCGACCCGGACGGGGCGTACATCCGCCGCTGGGTGCCCGAGTTGGCGAAGGCGCCCGGGCGCCTCGTCCACGCGCCGTGGGAAGACGAGGCATTCCTGAAAAGCTCGGGCTATCCGTCGCCGATCGTGGATCTGAAGCGCTCGCGGGAAGATGCGCTCACGGCTTATCAGCGTCTGCGTGGTGACCGCGGAGAAGCAGGGCCAGCACCGGGGGAGTGACCATGGCCGTCAGCAGCGACATCGCCACGATCACCGCGTAGATCCGCTCGTCGAACACGCCGGCCGCAAGGCCCAGGCTGGCAATGACCACGCCCACCTCGCCGCGCGGCACCATGCCGAAACCGACGATGGTCGCGCCGCGCCGTCCGAGCTTGATCGCACCGAGGAAGCCACCCGCCAGCTTGGAAAGAATGGCGATCACGGTCACGACCAGGAGCATCCACAGCGCGCTGGCATTGCCCAGCTCCGCGAGGTTCACCTTGGCGCCGGTGACCACGAAGAAGAATGGCGTGAGGAAGGCGAGCAGCGGTGCGGTCTGTTCTTCCAGCTGATGCCGCTGGCGTGTCTCCGAGGCGATCATGCCGGCGAGGAAGGCGCCGATGATGGCGGCCAGGTGGAACTTCATCGAGAGGAAGGCGAGCCCCAGGCAGAGGGCCAGCACGATCGCCAGCGGCGACATCGGGTTGCTGGGCTTGTCCAGCCAGCCCGAACCGCGACGCATCACGCGAGTGCCCGCCCAGCCGATGACGGCGACGAAGCCGATCGCGCCGACCAGGGTGCCGACGAGGCTGCCGACGTCGACCGCGCCACCGCCCTGCAGCGACGAGACGACGCCGAGCAGCAGCATGGCGAGGATGTCGTCGATGACCGCGGCACCGAGGATGATCCGTGCCTCCTGCCGTTGCAGCACGCCCAGCTCCTGCAACACGCGGGCGGTGATGCCGGCGGACGTGGCGACGAAGGCGGCGGCCACGAACATGGAGCGGATCCAGTCGAAGCCCGAACCGTGCGCCCAGAGCGCGCCGAGCCCGAACGGGATGATCACGCCCAGCACGCCGACCATGAAGGCGCTGGCGCCTACCTTCTTCAGGTCGTCGAGGCGCGTTTCCAGGCCGACGGAGAACAGCAGCAGGATGACGCCGATTTCGGCGAGCACGTCGAGTGGCGTACCGACGGCGATGTCGGGCACCGTGACCCAGCCGAGGGCCGAGGGGCCGATGGCGCAACCGGCGGCGATCTCGCCGACGACGGAGGGCAGACGCAGGCGTTGGGCGATCTCGCCCCCGATCTGCGCGGCGACGAAGATGATGAACAGGGTCAGCAGGATGCCGGCGGAGTCATGCATGGGATCGTTCCTGATCGAAGCCGCGAAGGAAGGCGCGGTGTCCTTGAGGGTAACCGGTTATGACGCGGGTGCGGTCGCCTTGCCGGGCCGGGTTTCGCGCAGGCGGCCGAAGATCCAGCTGGCCGCGAGCGTGATCAGGCCCAGCACGATCACCGACCAGCGGAAGGCCCAGACGTAGGCCAGGGCGTCGTGCGAGTGGAGGAAGCCGGCCATCAGCAGCGAGGCCAGGGCGATGCCGAAGCTCATCGACAGGTACTGCGCCGTCGAGGCCATCGACGAGGCCATGGAAGCGTACTTCACGTCCAGGTCCACGTAGGCCAGCGTGTTCATCGAGGTGTACTGCACGGACATCACCGCGCCGTACACGTAGACGAACATGGCGATCAGCCAGGGCGGCGTATGCGGCGTCAGCAACGCGAAGGAGCACAGCACGACAGCCACGATGATGGTGTTGCCGAGCAGCAGGCGGCGATAGCCGAACATCGTCAGCAAGCGGTCGATGAAGGGCTTGACGCTGATCGAGCCGATGGCCTGGGGCACCATCATCAGGCCCGCGGCGAGCGGCGACCAGCCACAGCCGATCTGCAGGAACAGCACCAGCAGCAGGTACATGCCCGACACGCCGAGGCGGGTGAACAGGTTGCCGGCCAGCGAGACCCACACGCTACGCACCTTCAGCAGCGAGAGGTCGCTCACGGGATGGTCGGTGCGCTTGCTGTGCCGAACATAGAGCGTGCCCAGGGCCAGCGCACCCACGGCATAGGCGGTGACGAACAGCGCATTGCCGTCGCCGCCCACGGTCTCCGCGGCCATCAGGCACAGCGCGGAGGCACCGGCGAAAAGCAGGAAGCCGAGCGTGTCGAAGCGGTGCGCGCGGTCCAGCCGGTAGTCCGGCATCTCCCGGCGGTTGAGCAGCAGTCCGAGGATGCTCACCGGCACGTTGATGAGGAAGATCAGGCGCCAGTTGGTGAACTCCACCAGCGCGCCGCCGAGCAGTGGCCCGAACACGGAGCCGAGCAGGCCGAAGGTGGCCACCGTGGTCATGGAGCTGACGAACTCGCGGCGGTCGATGCTGCGCACCAGCACATAGCGCCCCACGGGCATCAGCGCGGCGCCGCCCAGGCCCTGGACGATCCGCGAGGCCACCAGCTGGGGCAGGCTCTGGGCCACGCCGCACAGCAGCGAGCCCAGCGCGAAGACGAGGATGGCGCCGCCGAACACCTTGCGCGTGCCGAAGCGGTCGCACAGCCAGGGGCTCATGGGGATGAAGATGGCCAGCGTCAGCACGTAGCTGGTGAGGGCCGTGCGCATGCTCAAGGGTGTGACGTCGAGCGCCCCCGCGATGGCGGGAACGGCCGTGTTGACGATCGTCGAGTCCAGCGCCTGCATGAAGAACGCAGCCGACACGAGCCAGATCAGGCCGCGATAACGCGCCTTGCTGGAAGGCTCCGCCGGAGCGAGCGCCGGTCGGTCGGTGGGGAGGGCCTGGACGTCGTCGGAATCGGTACTGGCAATGACGTCGTGGGGAGGCATGGCCGACGGATTATAACCGAACGGGGTGATTGCTTTTGCCGCGCCTTGGGCCGAGAGTTCAGGGTCGCGTCGGTGACGCGCGCGCCATCACGGAACCTGCACATGCCTCAAGCCGCCATTCCCGCCGATATCCTCGACCGCGCCAAGGCCCTGCGCCACCAGATCGAGGACGCCAATTACCGCTACCACGTGCTCGACGATCCCGATCTTGCCGACGCGGAATACGACCGGCTCATGCGCGAGCTGGAAGCGCTCGAAGCGGAATATCCTGCGCTTGCCAGTGACGACTCGCCCACGCGCCGCGTCGGCGCCCGTGCCCGTGGCGGCTTCGCCGAAGTCACGCATGCGGTTCCCATGCTCTCGCTGGGCAACGCCTTCGAGCAGGACGGCGACACCGATCGCGAGAAATACCGCGAGGTGGCCGACTTCGAGCGGCGCATCGAGCAGACCCTCGGTCGCAAGCTGCCCGTGTTCTCCGTGGAGCCCAAGCTCGACGGCCTGGCCATCAGCCTGCGCTACGAGAACGGCGTCTTCGTGCAAGGTGCCACGCGTGGCGACGGCGCGGTAGGCGAAGACGTCACCGCGAACCTGCGCACGGTGAAGGCCATTCCGCTGCGCCTGCGCGGCGACGACTGGCCGCGCGTGCTGGAAGTGCGCGGCGAGGTGATCATGCCGCGCGCCGGTTTCGAGGCCTTCAACGAGCGTGCGCGCGCCTCGGGCGAAAAGCCGCTCGCCAATCCGCGCAACGGCGCGGCTGGCTCGCTGCGCCAGCTCGATCCCGCGATCACCGCCAAGCGGCCGCTCGCGTTCTTCGCCTATGCCGTGGGCGTGGTCGAAGGAGGCGAGTTGCCCGACGCGCACTCGAAGACCCTGCAGAAGCTGCGCGAGTGGGGTTTTCCGGTGTCGCCGGAGGTCTCGACCGCGAAGGGCTTCGATGGCCTCATCACCTATTTCCACAAGATCGGCAAGAAGCGCGACAGCCTGCCGTACGACATCGACGGCGTGGTCTACAAGCTGGACGACTACGAAGGCCAGCGCGAGATGGGCTTCGTCTCGCGTGCACCTCGCTGGGCCATCGCGCACAAGTATCCCGCGCAGGAACAGATGACGACCGTGGAGGCGATCGAGATCCAGATCGGCCGCACCGGCGCGGTCACGCCCGTCGCACGCCTCACGCCCGTGCAGGTCGGCGGCGTCACCGTCACCAACGCCACGCTGCACAACGCCGACCAGATCGCGCGGCTGGACGTGCGCGTGGGCGACACCGTGATCGTGCGCCGCGCGGGTGACGTCATTCCCGAAGTGGCGCGCGTGGTGGAAGATCGCCGCCCGGCGAACACGGTGCCGTGGAAGATGCCGGATACCTGCCCGGTCTGCGGCTCCGCGCTGCTGCGCGAGGAAGGCGCGGCGGCGTATCGCTGTTCCGGTGGCCTGATCTGCGCGGCGCAGCGCAAGGAGGCACTGATCCACTTCGCCTCGCGTCGCGCCATGGATATCGACGGCCTGGGCGATCGCTTCGTCGATGCGCTGGTCGAGTTCGACATGGTGCACACGCCGGCCGATCTGTACGACCTCACGGTCGATCGTTTCGTCCGCATGAAGACATTGGCCGACGAGCGGGACGGTTCCACGCCGGAGACAGTGAAGCAGGGCAAGGTCGCCACCAAGTGGGCCGAGAACCTCGTGGAGGCCATCGAGGCCAGCAAGAAATCCACGTTGCCGCGCTTCCTCTTCGCGCTGGGCATCATGCACATCGGCGAGAGCACGGCGAAGACACTGGCCAACTGGCTCGGCTCGCTGAAGTACGTTCGCCACACGCCCGCGCCCGTGTTGCGCGTGCTACCGGACATCGGCGATGAAGTGGCGACGTCCATCGCCGCGTTCTTCGAGCAGGAAGGCAACCAGAAGGTCGTGGATGCGCTGCTTGCCGCCGGCATCACCTTCGCCGACGAAGGCGCGCCATCGCCGAAGCTGCGCGACCGGCTCGGCCTCGACGTGCTGCTCGACGCCGCACGCGTGTCCAAACTGGGCCCGAAGAGCACCGCCATCCTTTCGAAAACCTACAGCAGCCTCGACGCGCTGGTGAAGGCGGGCGAGCACCAGTGGATCGTCGCCGGCGTACCGCAGGCCGCCGCCAGCAACCTCACGGCATACCTCGCCGACGAGGCCCAACTGGCCGACCTGCGCCACGCCGACGAAGCCATGCACAAGCTCGCCGAGGCCCTGCCGGCGAAGACCGTGTCGGCGCTGCCGCTGGAAGGCATGACCTATGTGATCACCGGCACCATGGAGACCCTGAAGCGCGACAACGCCACGGAGCGGCTGGAATCACTCGGCGCCAAGGTGGCCGGTTCGGTGTCGAAGAAGACCACGGGTGTCTTCGCTGGTGAAGCGGCGGGGTCCAAGCTCGACAAGGCCAATGAACTGGGCGTGCCGGTGTATACCGAGGCGGACCTCATCGCCTTGCTGGAAGAGCATGGGGCCGCGCCATGAGCGATCTGAAGCACCTGCGCCTTCGTGCGGCGACCTATGCGCGCATCCGCACGTTCTTCGCGGAGCGGGGCGTCCTGGAGGTCGAGACGCCGATGCTGTCGGCCGCGGGTAATACCGATCCCAACATCCAGAGTTTCAGCACGCGTTTCAGCGGTCATGTCGACGCGGGCGCGCGTGAGCGCTGGCTGCGCACGTCGCCGGAGTTCCCGCTGAAGCGCCTTCTCGCGGCGGGCCTCGGCGATTGCTACGAACTGGGTCGCGTGTTCCGCGATGGCGAAGCCGGTGGGCGCCACAACCCCGAGTTCACCATGCTGGAGTGGTACCGCGTGGGTTGGGACGAGGCGAAGCTCGCCCGCGAAGTGCTGGACCTGCTCGAGCGCCTGATGGTGCAGGCGGGTCGCACGTTCGACATCGTGGAAACGACGTACCGCGGCCTTTATCGCGATGTGCTGGGCGTGGATCCGCTGGTCGATCCGCTGGAAAAATTGCAGGCGCCGCTGGCGCAGGCGGGCATCGATCCCGGCGGCCTCGAACGCGACGACTGGCTTGACCTGCTGATGACCCATCGCATCCAGCCAGGCTTCCCGCGCGACCAGATCACCATCGTGTCGGACTATCCCGCCAGCCAGTGCGCGCTGGCACGCATCCGTCCGGGCGATCCGCCGGTGGCGAAGCGGTTCGAGGCGTACATGGGGCCGTACGAGGTCGCCAACGGCTACCACGAACTCAACGACGCCACCGAACAGCGCGCGCGCTTCGAGCGTGACAATGCGAAACGTCGCGAGCGTGGCACGCACGAAGTGCCGATCGACGAGAACCTGCTGGCGGTGCTGGGCAACATGCCGGACTGCGCGGGCGTGGCGCTGGGCGTGGAGCGCCTGCTGATGGTGCTGGCGCAGACTGACGCAATCGCCGACGTGCTGACGTTTCCTTTTTCGGAAGCCTGAGACATGCAGCGATCCGATTCCGTCGCGTCCCGTCCGATGCTGGAAGCTATCCACCACGTCGCGCTGATCTGTTCGGATTACCCGCGGTCCAAGGCGTTCTATACGGAGGTGTTGGGCTTCAAGGTGATCCACGAGGTGTATCGCGAGGCGCGCGATTCCTGGAAGCTGGATCTGGAAGTGAGTCCGGGCGTGCAGCTGGAGCTGTTCTCGTTCCCGTCACCACCGAAGCGGCCGTCGCGGCCGGAGGCGCAGGGGCTGAGGCATCTGGCGTTTTCGGTGAGTGATATCGATGCGGTGGTGGCGACGCTTGCTGGGCGTGGGGTGATCTGCGAGCCGATTCGTGTGGATGAGTACACCGGGCGTCGGTTTACATTTTTTGCTGATCCGGATGAGTTGCCGATTGAGGTTTATGAGTGTTGAGGGGGGGGCTCGCTGCCGCGAGATCGCCGCTGAAGCGGCTCCCACAAGGGGGTGGGGATCGCCGCTGAAGCGGCTCCTACAGGGGTTTGTCCTTGCTCTTGTGGG
>DATNJP010000183.1:0-4082 GCA_035603855.1 Luteibacter sp.
GCGGCGTGCCGCCCGACCATTCCACCAGTGGCTCGGCGGCCGGATGCCAGTGGCGCACGGCGTCCTCGAGACGACGCTCCTCGGCCACGACCTCGATGACGTCGAGCAACCGCTGCGCGGCGATCGGCTTGGTCAGGTACGCCCGTGCGCCGGCCTTGAAGGCGATGCGCACCGCGTCGTGGCTAGAATCCGCGCTCAGCATCACGATGGGCGGCACGCTCCCGGTGCGACGCGCCATGTCGATGCGTCCCAGCACGTCCCAGCCCGAACTGCCGGGCATGTGCAGGTCCATGAAGATGAGGTCGAAGTCGTTGCCGGCCAACTGCGCCAGCGCCTCGTCGCCACTGGCGCTGAACACGGGAACATGGCCTGCGCGCTCGAGGATCCTGCCGACGATCTCCCGGTTGGCGGCGTTGTCGTCGACCACCAGGCAGCGCTGTGATTCGACGCGTCCGCGATGATCGTCAAGCAGGTCGACGAGCGGCATGTCGGCGGCGCTTCGCGCACCTTCGGCGGCACGCGGCAGCGAGAAACGCCAGCCGAATACCGAGCCACCCATCGGGTTATCGCTTACTTCCAGGCTGCCGTGCATCTGTTCGGACACATTGCGCACGATGTACAGGCCCAGTCCGACGCCTTCCTGTCGCCGGCTTTCGCCCGCGCTCAGCTGATGGAAGGGATCGAAGATCCGTTGCTTGTCGACGTCGGCGATGCCGATGCCGGTATCGGTCACCGTGCATTCGATGACCGGGTCGCGGCCGCCGACGCCCTCGCTGAGTTCCACGCGCACGTCGACGGTGCCACCGGGCGGCGTGAACTTCAACGCGTTGGACGCAAGATTCGACAGCACCTGCTCGATGCGTCCCGGGTCACCTGTGAACACACCCTCGACCGAGGCGTCGCGCGACAGGCTGAAGGCAATGCGTTTCTCGGCGGCATAGGGACGGCACACCGCACCCACCGTCGCAAGCACCTCGTCGAAGGCGAACGTCTGATGGCGGAGATTGAAGCTCCCGCCGGCGAAGGAGGCGACATCGAGCACGGCGTTCACCCGATGCAGCAGCGCGTTCGCATTCGTCGACAGCAACGCCACGAGGCGGCGCTGTTCTTCGCTCATCACCGAAGTATCGATCAGCGAGGCCGAATGGATCACGGTGCTGAGCGGTGTCCGCATCTCGTGGCTCATCATCGAGATGAAGCGGTGCTGCGCCTCGCGCGACGCGATGGCTTCGGCGGATACCTCGCGCAGCGCGTCCATCATGCGATAGAGCGTCATCGGCAGCACGATCACCAGCGCCAGCGCGTACAACGCGTATGCTGGCCGGTCGATCCAGTAGCCAGCCGGTGCCGCCGCGGCGAGGATCGCCACGGATGCGACCACGCTCGCGGCGAATGCCCGGCGGCTGTAACGCACGCCGACCGCGACGGACAGGAATGGGAGGACGGCGCTCAGCGTGGCCACCAGCATGAAGGCGGCCTTGAGCAGGATGGCGACCATCACGAAATTCGCGATGCTCCCGACCGCGTCGATGACGGCGTTCTGGCGCAGCGACCCCGCCCTGACTCCAAGCATCCAGAACGTGCTGAGTACGAACAGGGCGACGGCGATGGGGAGGACGTGGTGCGATTCCGTCGCCATGCGCTCCGGACCGTGCAGCCACGCGGCGGTCCAGACGACGATGAATCCGAGGATCACCGTGCGCATCAGCGAGACGTGGTACTCGCGGAAACGCGCGACGATGCGATCGATGCGCGGGTTGCGCAGCCGGTCGGCGACCTCGCTGAGCATCACCGGTTCGGCGCGCTTACCGCTACCGCCATCGATCTTCATGCCCGACTGGTCCACCTCCCCCAATAGCCGCCTAGTCTATGAACTCTACCGCCGCTGGCAAGTGCGGCGGTCGGGGCGACCCGGATGAAAACGTTTCCGGCCGCTCTAGGACTGGGTTCTGGCGGTGGTGGCCTTGCGCGGCGCGGCGCGTTTCCGGGCCGCCTTGCCCAGTTCGATCCACACGGGGGCATGGTCGCTCGCCTTTGGCCGGTCACGCACCCAGCGATCCACATTGGCGTCCTTCAGGCGCCCGGCCAGGTCTGGCGAGAGCAACAGGTGGTCGATACGGAGGCCCCTGTCGCGGGGCCAATGCTGGCGGAAGTAGTCCCAGAACGTGTAGATCCGCTCTTCGGGGTGGACCGAGCGCAGCGCATCGACCCAGCCCTGGGCCAGCAGTCGTGCATAGGCCTCGCGGCTCTCCGGCTGCAGCAGCGCGTCGCGGCGCCAGTTCTTCGGATCGTAGATGTCCTCGTCGGTCGGTACGACGTTGTAGTCACCCGCGAGCACCACTGGATGGCCGGTGGACAGCAGCTTCTGCGCATGACGCAGGAAGCGCTCGAACCAGGCCAGCTTGTATTCGAACTTGGGCCCGGGCTGGGGATTGCCGTTGGGCAGGTAGAGGCAGCCGACCATGACGCCGTGCGCCGCCGCCTCGAGATAGCGGCTCTGCGTGTCCTTCGCGTCGCCGGGCAAACCACGCCGGCTCTCCACGGGGTCCGCGCCCTTGGCGAGGATGGCGACGCCGTTCCACGACGCCTGGCCCGCCCATAGTGCGCCGTAGCCCGCATCGTTGATCGCGCCGATGGGAAATCCCTGGTCGACGGCTTTCAGTTCCTGCAGGCAGACGACATCGGGGGCCTCGCGCTTGAGCCATTCAAGCAGGTTGGGCAGGCGGGAGCGGATGCCATTGACGTTGTAGGTGGCGATCTTCATTTCGCCGAATGTCTTGCAACACGGGTGGATACCGGGTGATGACCCCTGGCACGTGACGTGGGCCCCTTCGTGTCGTGTCATGGGTATGTCCAGGGAGAGAACACCATGCCGATGTCGCGCTTCACACTGGTCCTGCTGTGCCTTGTCGCCTCCGCTTCCGCGACCGCGACCGCGACCGATATGCCCGTGCGGCTCGACGTCGCGACCACGCATCCGGTGTCGGGCCGGCTGATCGTCTTCGCCCAGCGAGTGGATCCCGCAGGGCCACGCCCGGACAGCATCGACATCGAATCGTTCGCGCCGCCCGCGGATACAGCGATTGCCGCACGCGACGTCGACGACCTCGACCACGGGGAAAGCGTCCGGGTCGACGCGGATGACGTGGCGTGGCCAGGCGCCTTTGCCCGCCTTCCCGAAGGAGACTACTGGGTACAGGCGCTTCTCGACACGAACCACGACTACGCGCACTTCGGACGCACGGGCGGCGATATCACCGGACCAATGCGCAAGGTTCATCTTGGCGCGGGAGGAACATTTGCCGACACCCTCGTGCTCGACCGCGTCGTGCCCACCCTGGAACCCTGGACGTTCGACCACGGTACGTTGCCGATGATCCTGGATGCCGCCGGGCATGCGAAGGCCCACTCGCACGCGTATGCGTTTCCCAGTCCATCGCTCGAGGCTTTCTCCGGACGGCAGGTGATGCAGCGGGGCTGGGTACTGCTACCTCCTGGCTACGATCCGAAGAAGCGCTATGCGACGGTCTATTCGCTCGCGACATTCAGCGGCAACGTTGCCCGGCTCACGTTCGATGTGACCCTGATCGACATGCTGATGGTCCAGGGCATCCTTCCCCCCATGGTCTGGGTGTTTCCCGACTACGCCGCGCGTGGCGGCACGCACGAGTTCGCGGATTCGGTGAACAACGGTCCGTGGGGCGAGGCCTTCGTTCGTGAACTCATCCCCTGGGTCGAAGGGCATTACCCAGTGGACCGCACGCCTGCCAGGCGCCTCCTTACCGGTCACTCGTCGGGTGGCTGGGCATCCTTATGGCTGCAGGTGCGCTATCCCGACACCTTCGGCGGTGCGTGGTCGACCGGTCCGGACCCGATCGACTTCCACGACTTCCTCAACACGGACCTGTACGCCAAGGGGGCGAACGCGTACCGCGGCGCGGATGGCTCGGTGACGCCCGCAGCGAGGCGCAAGGGAAAGGTCGTAGCCAACGTGGAGGATGTGGCGCGTATCGAGCATGTCCTCGGCGACACGGGCGGCCAGCTGTCCTCGTTCGAATGGAGCTTCTCGCCTCGCGGCGACG
>DATNJP010000184.1:0-10831 GCA_035603855.1 Luteibacter sp.
GCAGGCCGAGATTCTGGCGACACGGGAACAGGAGGAGATCCGTTTCAAGGCCGGACTCATCGCCATGCATCAGGAGCAGTTAAAGCACGTCAAGGCAGCGCTACGGCCGAGCCTGATTCGCGGGTGGCAGATGCTCGCCGCCCTGGCTGCCATCGGCGTCGTGCTCTTCACGGGGTTCCTGATGCTGCTCAATCGTGCCGATGGACGCCTGAGGTCCGCCGAATCCCGCGCGGAAGCGGCCGAACTGCGGGCCGACGTGCAGGAAGCACTGCAGTACCTGGACATCACTTCGTGTGCCGGCCGTCCGTGCATCCGCATCGACAGGCACACGCCGAAGTGGAAGAGCGGCAACGTGGAATATGTCCTTGCCGACGAGAAGCGCTGAGCCGCGCTAGTCCTCTAGCGTAAACCCGACCTTCAACGTCACCTGCCAATGGTGCACCTTGCCATCCTCGACATGGCCGCGGGTTTCGGTCACCTGGAACCAGCGGATGTCGCGAATGGTCCGCGACGCGCGCTCGATGGCACAACGCACGGCGTCATCGCTACTGCTGGTGGAAGAGCCGGTGAGTTCGACGGTCTTGTATACGTGGTCGTTCATGGCATCACCCTCGGTCCGCGTCGGTGGTCGCGTGTCCGCCGACTATCGTGCAGGCGACGTCGTGGCGACGTGAGGCGGGGCTCATGGCGTGAGCACCACCTTTCGGCACGCGTCCTGCTTCTCGTCGAAGATCTTGTAGCCTTCGGCCGCCTCGGCCAGCTTCATGCGGTGGGAAATGATGATGTCCGGTTGCAGCTTGCCCTGCTCGATGGCGTCGAGGAGTTCGGGCAGGTACTTCTGCACGTGCGTCTGGCCCATGGCGATGGTCAGGCCCTTGTCGAAGGCGTCCCCGACAAGGAACCCGTGGATGAAGCCGGCATACACCCCGGGTACGCTGATTACACCCCCGCGCCGCGTGGCCGAGATGCACTGGCGAAGCACTTCGCCGGAGCTGGTCTCGAGCTTGAGGGCGCTGAGCACCGTCTCGGTCGTGCTGCCCTTCGCTTCGAAGCCGACCGCATCGATGGAGGCATCCACGCCACGGCCGCTGGTCTGGGCCAGGATGAATTCGGCGGGGTCCACGGCGCTGAAGTTGATCGGCAGGACGTCATAAGCCGCAACCGCGAAGTCCAGCCGGTAGGCCTCTTCGTCCACCATGAAGATGCGCTCGGCGCCGAGCATGCGGGCACATGCCGCCGCCATGAGGCCGACCGGGCCCGCGCCGAAGATGGCCACGGTAGAACCCTTACCGATCCTCGCATTGAGAACGGCCTGGTAACCCGTGGGCAGGATGTCGGAGAGGAAGAGCACCCGTTCGTCCGGCAGGTTTCCGGGCACCTTGAACGGGCCGACGTTGGCCTTCGGTACGCGGACGAACTCGGCCTGGCCGCCGGGCACGCCGCCGTACAGGTGCGAGTAACCGAACAGCGCGGCGGGCGGTGACATCTTCGCGCGCTTGCGCAGGCTCGCGCCCTGATCCGGGTTGGTGGTCTCGCACGCGGCGAACTGTTCATGCGCACAGAAGAAGCATTGACCGCAGGCGATGACGAAAGGAATGACGACGCGATCGCCCACCGACACGTTGGTCACCTCGGGACCGGCGTCCTCGACGATGCCCATGAACTCGTGGCCGAAGATGTCGCCGTGCCGCGTTTCCGGAATCTTGCCGTGATACAGGTGCAGGTCCGAACCGCAGATCGCCGTGGCCGTGACGCGAAGCAGGATATCGTCGGGCGCCAGCAAGGCGGGGTCGGGCATCGTTTCGACGCGAACGTCCTTGGAGCCATGGTAGGTAAGCGCTTTCATCGACGAACCTCATTGGGAGAAGGGGCGTTTACGACATCGAGCCGGTAGTGCGGCGTGCGCGAACGCATGACATCGGTGGCCTGGATGCTTCGCAGGAATCCCTCGACGGCTTCGTCGCCGCCGAGTGGATAGTTCGTCTCGCCCGTCCAGTGAACAAGCACCATGTCCGCCTGCGGTGCGCAGTCTTTCAGGCGGCAAGCGAGGCGTTCGACGCCGGCGATATCGAGGTAGTAAAGGATTTCCGAGAGGACGATGAGGTCGAAGGGACGCTCCCAGTCGCCATCGGGTAGTTGCGCCTGGATGAGTTCGACGTTGTCGAGTCCGGCACAGGCCTGCCGCGCCTCGTCGAGCGCCACGAGCGAGGTGTCCACGCCGGTGACACGATCGGCACGGGCAGCCAGACGCCGCGTGAACTCCCCGATCGAACACCCTAGCTCGAGGGCATGGCGATAATGTTCGCGCGGCAGCGCACGCAGCGTCTCCGCGTACTTGCTCTTCTCATACGCGCTGGAGCGAAAGTGCCAGGGGTCGGGATCGTTCTGGTAGAGCGCGTCGAAATAGTGCGCGTCGAAGTTCCCTGCCTCGGTCATGGCGCCCACCGGTCCAGCGATGGGTCCGTAAAGTGGAGCGCCGATTCCGCCGCGCCATCGCGGATCGCATCGGGCACCGGTTGGCGCAGATACGTGGCGAGGTCGCGCGCGATGCGTTCCATGGGGTTTGCTTCATGGAACGCACGCAAACCCACGGAACGTTGCGTGAGGGCCATGATGTCCATGCACACCTGTTCGACCACGAGGCGCGCCATGCCGACGTAGCTCACGGCTTCGGCGGCATCCGACGACGGGTCTTCGGCGATCCTTGCCGCACTCGTTGTCCAGAGGCGTCCCGTTTCCAAGGCCATGGTCGCGTCGGCCAGGCGTGCCCGCTGGTGTGGATCGTCCTGGCGTCGCGCTTGGAGCAGGGACGCTTTCATGAGGTCGACCAGCGCGCCCGCCGCACCCAGCTGTGCCGCGACGAAGCGCCATGCGCCTCCGGAAAACGCCGGCTGCCGGTGATAGTCCTGATCGGCGCCGAACAGCTCGTCTTTCGCTACGGGAATGTCGTCGAGCACGATGGTTCCCGTATCGGTCGCGCGCATGCCGTGGACCTTCCAGCCGGATAGATCGACGGTGGCCTTCGACACGTCGCACCAGAGCATCAGCATGCGACCGTCCGGATCCGTGGCGGTGAGGAGCGGGCGCGTGATCGAGCCCGCTCCTGACGCGTAGATCTTCGAGCCATGCAGGACGAAGGCGGTGCCGTCGCGCTCGAGACGAAGCGGTCCATCCGGAGATGGCGCGTTCCAGACGCCGAGCATGCCGCCGTCACGCACATGACGCATCAGGCGAAGGCGCTGAACGGTCGACCCGTGGTGCCACAACAGCGCGAAGGCGTTGACGTGTCCTTCGTACAACCGTGCAAGCGACAGATGGGCCGCACCAAGACGAAGCAGGACCTGCAACAGCGTAGGGACGCTGGAACGGTCGATGCCGAGCCCCGCGCCACCTTCGTCCAGCGGCAGTACCGCTGTCATGAGCTGGCAGTCGGCCAGGGTGGCGACGGCGGCGGCCGGAAACGATGCGCGTACGTCGTCCTCGCGCGCGTGTGCCGATAACGTGGGCAGCGCGGCATCCAGCGCGGCGAGGAGACGGCTTCGGATACCACTGGCATCCGGATGCAAGGCGTGGACGGTCATGCCGCGACCTCCTGATCCTGCCGGTCGGCGTGGTGATGGCCCAGCCACGCACGAGCGCGTTCTATCTCGCGCGGAAGGGCGCGCGGCGACAAGGAACGACGCTGGAGCGACGGACACTGCGACTCCAGTCGCTGCCACGCCTCGCCGAAGTAGTGACACGCATGCGACGCCGTGCCGGGAAGCGTGAGCCCGGCCATGCTGGCCAGATCGCGATCCGGTGTGCCCTTCACGAAGAAGTGCCGGATGGTGGCTCGCAACGTGGCGCGACGGAGATGTGCGGTGAAGGTTTCCAGCAGCGGGTCGCAAGGCGCGTCCGGTCGCGACGTGCGCCAACGCAGCGTGTCGGCCATGCCGCCCTGCGCCCTTCCGTGAAGGCGCGCGGATGTCTCCACCCGCAGACCAGGGTCATGACGCACCCGCAGATCGCGCGCGAGGCAAGCGGCGACCAGGGCCTTGTCCTCGCCGCAGGACGGGGCGGGGATATGCGGCAACAGGCGTAGCGCGCTGGCACGAAAGACGAGGTTCGCGCCTGAGCAACGCCGGTGGGTGGGCCACGGATTGTGCGGCACGGGATCGCATAGCGCGTCCACTTCGTCGAGCAGCTGTGCGTAGGTGTCTTCCATGTGCACGCGCCGTCGCAACGAGGCGGGCCACAGCGAAAGCGCCGCGGCGTCCACATCCACGTCACCAGCGACCACGTCGCAGCCCGCATCGAGGTTGCCGAGCGCCCGTTCCAGCCAGTCATGGGGCACGCGGGTGTCGGCGTCCGTGGTCAACACGACACCGCGAGGGTGGCCGCGCAGCAGCTGCAACGCCATGGTCAGCGCCGCGGCGCGCGCACCGCCCGCATGGTTGGCGTGCTCCGCAAGCCGGATGTCGGCCATGCGTACACTGAGTGCGTTCCCGCACGCCCATGCCCGCGCCACCTCCCAGGTGGCGTCGGTGCAACCGTTGAGTACCAGCAGCACCTGATGGAGGTTGCCCGCGCGGCGATCCAGGCGCGCCAGTGCGTCGAGGCACCGGCCGATGCCGCCTTCTTCGTTGCGCACGGGAATGGCGACCACGCAAGGTTCGTCTGTCCTGGCCGCCGCTGCCGGCGGGCCGAACACGCCTTGTCGTATCACCGTGAAATCGCCCATGGATAGCCCTCCTCAAGAGAGAAGGACACCGCACGAGGCGTGAACGGGTCGCGCAGGGGGAGTGACTAGATCGCCGCGTTATCCAGGGCGGCGAGCAACGACACCCATGTGAACGGCTTGGTGCAGCGAGGATGGTGTTGGTAGGACGTGTCGATACTGCCCGCGCCATAGCCCGTGGCAAAGATGACGGCGATCTGCCTCGCGGTCAGCAGGTCCACCAGGGGGTAGGAAAGCGACCCGTGAAGGTTGATGTCCAGGATGGCGGTGTCGAAGACGCAACCATCGTCCTCGGCCATGCCCATGGCTTCTTCCAGCCAGCCGATGGGGCCGATCACGATCGCGCCGGCGCTCACGAGCAGGTCCGCAAGCATTTCGCCGACGAGGTAATCGTCCTCGACAACCAGGATGATCCTGCCTTCCAGCCGGGTGCTGATCATGGCGTCTCCCTGGAGGCGACAACGCGGATACCGCTTTGCGACGTCAGCGGCATGTCGATGTGGCAGGTTACGCCCCTGGGGCGGAACACCAGCGTCGTCCTGGCGCGCAACGTGAAGGCCAGGGCGCGCTCGAGCAGTTCGAGGCCGAATCCGCGGTGCGTGGGCGCTTCGGCGATGGCTGCGCCGCTTTCCACCCACTCGAGCACCAGATGGTCATGGGGCTGGCCGGCCTCCACCGTCCAGCGGATGTCCACGCTGCCAGTGTCGTTGGAAAAGGCTCCGTGCTTGATCGCGTTCGTAGCCAGTTCGTGCAGCGCAAGCGCCACCGTTTGCACGGCATCGAACCCCAGCCGCACGCTGGGACCGTCGAAGTGCGCGCGCGTCTCGGCCATGCACAGCGCCGTCAATTCCAGGCGGACGATGTCACGCAGGTCGATCGTGTCGTCCAGCGGACCGCCTATCAGCCCCTGCACGCGGCTGAGCGCCTCCAGGCGCGAGGAGAAATCCGCCACGTTGGGCACACCGCCGAGCGTCTTCTGCGCGATCGACTGGATCAGCGTGAGCAGGTTGCGCGTACGGTGTTGAAGCTCGGAAATCAGCACCTGCTGCCGGGCTTCGGAGCGGGTCATGGTGGTGACGTCGAGGAAGGTCACCACCACGCCGCGCGTCGCGCGGTCGCTGGTCTGGTAGGGCGCCACGCGGACGAGGTAATGGCCGCTGCCCTCGTTCGCGGTGATCCGGCGCTCGGTCGGCGTCGTGGTGCGGAACACCGCTGCGATGTCGTCGCCGAGGCGTTCAACGTCGAGGCGGCTGGTCAGGTCCGTGATGGGCCGGCCCACGTCGGTCGGCCGGATGTTGAAGATGGCCGATACGGCGGGCGTGAAGCTGCGGATCACCAGCTTGTGGTCGAGGAACACGGTAGCGACGTTGGTGCTTTCGAACAGGTTGTTCAGGTCGTTGTTGGCGCGATCGAGCGCATCCACCTTGCCGCTGAGTTCGACATTGACGGTATGCAGTTCCTCGTTGACGGACTGGAGCTCTTCCTTGGAAGCCTCCAGTTCCTCGTTCGTCGACTGCAACTCTTCATTGACCGATACCAACTCTTCGTTGGAGGACTTCAGTTCCTCCAACGCCGTTTCGTATTCCTCGATGACCGACTGGAGCCGGTCGCGGGTCTCGTGCAGCTCGCGCTCCATGACGATGGCCGCGTCGTCCGCGGTAGGCCGGCGGAACGGCGTGCCCTCGCTGGCGACGACCGGGCCCTGATCGGTGAACGAGACCAGCAACAGCGGCTCGCTCACCGGGCGTTCGGCCAGGGGTTCGACGGTGATGCTGACGAACTGCACGCGCTGCTCGTCGACCTCGATGGCGAGTCCTTCGCGCGTGGCGGGGCGTCCGCTTTCCAGGCACTCGCGCAGAAGCGTGCGCAGGTCGAGACGAAGCTCCCGGCGGGCCATCGTCAGCAACTGGCGCGTCGGCGAACCGGCCGGGGTTTCCAGGTACTTGCCCGTGCGGCTGGAGAAATACACCACGTCGCCATCGCGATTGACCACGACGTGCGCGGGAGCGAAGCGTTCCAGCACCTGTTGGTCGACCGCGTGCCGCAACGCAAGCCCGCTCAAGGGATGGCGGCGCGGCGTCAGCGACACCGCGTTGCCATCGCGCATCGAATGCGGCAGCGGCAGCACGGGCAAGCTGGCCGAGGTGCTGGGCCGCCGCTCGAAGATGCGATGACGCTTGTCGATGGGAGCGAAGAGGTCGCTGAAATGCGAGACGTTCTCCGCCGTACCGAGGAACAGGAAACCACCCGGTCGCAGCGCATAGTGAAAGGTCGGGATGACCTGGTTCTGCACTTCCACGCCGAAATAGATCAGCAGGTTGCGGCAGGAGACAAGGTCGATGCGCGAGAACGGCGGATCGCGGATCACGCTGTGCGGTGAGAAGACGCACAGGTCGCGCACTTCCCTGGCGACGACGAAGGACTCGCCATCCACCGTGAAAAACCGTCTCCGCCGCGCGGGCGAGACATTCTCGAGCAACGGTTCCGGATAGCGGCCGGTGCGGGCGACCGCGAGTGCACGGTCGTCGATATCGGTCGCGAAGATCTGCACATTCGGCGCGTCGGCAAGACTGTCCAGGTGCTCGCGCACGAGGATCGCCATGGAATACACCTCTTCGCCCGTCGCACACCCCGGAATCCAGATACGTACCGTATCGCTGGCATCGCGGTCTTCGAAGAGACGCGGGATGACCTGGGCCGCCAGGGCGTCGAAGGCATCGCCGTCGCGGAAGAAGTCCGTGACATTGATGAGCAGGTCGCGGAAGAGCGCACCGGCTTCCTGCATGTCGTCGCGCAGACGGTCCAGGTACGCATTCACCTGCGTGAGCTGCAATATCTGCATGCGCCGGCGCACCCGGCGAACGAAGGTGCGTGTCTTGTAGCCGCTGAAATCGTGGCCGATCTGCCCGATAAGCGCGGCATAGATCGTCGGCAGGGCGATGCTGATGTCGCCCTCGATCACCGCGTCCTGCAAGCCACCCGGCGCGTCTCCGCTGCCCGTGGAGGTCTGTGCCAGGTCCACGATCTTCTTCCCGAGTTCTTCGGCGGCCAGCGCGAAATCCACCAGGCCGGAGAGGATGGCCGCGTCGGGCATGTCCGGATGCCGGGGACCGAAGCCGTCGTGAACCTGGGCGAACGTGAGGCCGCCGTGTTCCTTGATCGCCTTCAGACCCAGCGTCCCATCCGAATCGCCGCCGGACAGGATCACACCAAGCGCACGCTCGCCCAGGTCGACGGCCAGCGCGCTGAGGAAGATGTCGATGGGCCGGCGTTCACGCTGGGCCGTGCCTTCGTGCAGGACAAGACGGCCTTCACGCACGCCCATCGTGGCGTTGGACGGCATGACATAGACGGTGTTGGGTTCGATGACCACGCCGTCCTCGACAACCTGGACAGGAAGGGGTGTGTAACGCGCGATCACTTCATGGAGCAGGCTTTGCCGGTCCGGACTGAGGTGCGTGGCGATGACGAACGCCACGCCCGGGTCGGAGGGCACTTGCCTGAACAGCCCTTCCAGGGCCTCGATACCGCCTGCGGAGGCGCCGACACCGGCGACGAGAAAGTCCGCCCTGGCGTTCACGGTCCTGTCGGGCCGGCGAGGCTCGCCGACCCGACGGTCGATAACGGCGTGGCGAAGCCTGCGGACATGTCATTCTCGATAGCGGAAATACGCCGCCATCCTCCGGGGGCCAGCGTGCCCTGTCAATGATCGATGCCGTGGCTCCTCAGTATCTGTGAAATGTCGAAGTGCCAGAGGTTGCGCGAGCCGTTGAGCGGCGAGGCCAGGCGACGCTGCAACGAGGTGAGGTCGTCGCGCACTTTCGGGTAGCTGGTGTCGTCGGAACGGCTGCTCGACAGGTAGAGGTCGCCGAAGGCCCGGCCCAGGCCGGGGGCATTCTCCAGCGATGCGCTGTTGATGTCGCCGGGCAGGCGCTCGGGCTTGCTCCATGTCCCGTCCGCACCATGAAAACTGATGTAGATATCGGCAGCACCGATGGAGTCACCCTCGTTACCGGCGTAGACGATGTAGCGCTCCTCGGGATCGATGGCCGGGTCCATGTGGTTCTTCGTGGCGTCGCCGAGTTCGACCCGTTCCGGTGCGCTGTAGCCCGAAGGCGTCGGACGCACGACATAGACCTGATAGAAGCTCCCCGAATCCGGACGGTGCGCGGAGAAATAGATATTGCCGTTCGCCGCGACGGACGGGTTGTAGATCTGTCCTCCGTCATTCATGGCGCCATCCACGTGCACCGGCTCGCCCCACTTTCCATTCGCCTGCATCTCGACGTACCAGAGGTTGCTGCCCGGGAAGCGGTGGCCCGAGAGCTCCGTCATCAGCGGTGCACCGCCGACCTTCTCCGGCCGGTTGGACACGAAGTAAAGCCGCTTGCCATCCGGCGAAAGCGTCGGCTCGGAGTCGTGCCATTGTCCGGAGAACGAGGCGACCTCCGGCACGGACCATTGCTTGCCGTTGCGATGCGAGACAAGGATGGTGTCGTCCTTCTCGGAGAAATCCGAGCGCATGAAGTACAGCGTGTTGCCGTCGGCGGTGATCGCCGCGGATGTCTCCTGGAGTCCGGTGGAGATGACGCCGGGGCCAACGATCTCTCCCGCCACCGCGGTCGCGGCGAGAAGTCCGAAGCTGATGGCGGTCGTCAATAGAAAGCGGCTCGAGCGCATGAAGTACGTCCTTGGTCGGGTGGGTTGACCCGGTGGACGATGCGTTCTCCGTGCCCACCCCGCATGCGAAATGTGATCGATGGTGCCGCGAGTGGGACAAGCGGCGCGTAGCGCGCCGCGAGCGGTCAGTTCATGCCGAGCGCGTTGCGCGCGCTGGCACGGAATCGGCGGCTCAGGCTGAGGCGGGTGCCATCGTGCAGGACGACCTCGGCACTGCCCTGGAAAAGCGGATGCACCTCGGCGATACGATCCACGTTGACGACGATGCCACGATGGATGCGCAGGAACCGGGAAGGATCCAGCGCGGCGAGGAGGCCGCGAAGCGGTTCACGGTGCAGGTGCGATGTGCCGGCCGCGTGGATCTGCACGTAGTTGCCGTCGGCGCGGATCCAGTCGATGTCGGCCGTCGCGATCACGCGCACGTGCTCGCCGCACGGCACGCTGATGCGTTGCAGGTACGAGGTGGCCGGTGCGGCTGGTGCGACGTTCAGGCCTTGCCAGTGTTGCCGCACGCGTGACATCGCCTGGTCGAAGCGCGTCTGGTCGATCGGCTTGAGAAGGTAATCGATGGCGTTGGCATCAAAGGCGCGCAGGGCATGCTGTCCATACGCGGTCGCGAATACCACCATGGGCAACGAGGTGCGTTGCATGCCGTGCAGGAGGCGAAAGCCATCCATGCCGGGCATGCGGATATCGAGAAACAGCAACTCCGGTTCCAGCGCCGCGATGGCTTGCCTGGCCTCGGCGGCGTTGCCGCATTCGCCGACCACTTCGATATCGGGATGCGAGGCCAGCGCCTGGCGGATCGCGAGGCGTGCCAGCACCTCGTCGTCCACGAGCAGTGCGCGGATGGCGGGTGTACTCATGCAGCCTGCTCGCGATAGGGAAAGCGCATCTCCACGCGCGTGCCGCCGTTGGCGCGCCGCGACAGTTCCAGCGTGGCCAGGCCGCCGAACAGCATCTCCAGGCGCGTTCGCGTATTGCCGAGACCAATGCCGTCCTTCGCGCCTTCCGGCGGCAGGCCCAGGCCGTCGTCATCCACCTGCACGTGCAACTCGTCGCCATCGCGCCGCGTGACGATATGCAGCGTGCCACGCTCGGGCTTGTCCAACAGGCCGTGCCGCAGGGCGTTCTCGACCAGCGGCTGGAGAATCATGTTGGGCACCAGTGCGCGCATGGTGTCGCCGGCCACGTCCATCTGCGTCACCAGCCTGTCCTGGAAGCGCACCTGCTGGATGCCAAGGTAGCACTCGAGGAACTCGAGTTCGCGCGACAGCGGCACTTGCTGCGCGTGACGTTCCTCCAGGGTGAGCCTCAGGAAATCGCTCAGGCGCGAAATCATCAGGCGCGCCTGCATCGGGTCGGCCAGTGCGAGCGCCGAGATCGCGTTCAACGTGTTGAACAGGAAGTGTGGCTGCAACTGCACGCGCAGCG
>DATNJP010000185.1:0-2492 GCA_035603855.1 Luteibacter sp.
GAGCCCGATACACCGGTGGCGCCCGCGAACGATCGCGCGACCTATCTCGACCTGATCAAGACGATGCAGCAACGCGGCCTCTTCTATGCCTCGCTCGCGCATATCGACGCCTATCGGGCCGCCTTTGGCGACAACCCCGAACTGAGCCGCCTGCAAGCCGACGCGCTTCGCGAAACGGATCAGCAGGATGCCGCCATGGAGCGCTACCGCGGCCTGCTCGGCACGACACAGGCCGCCGCGGCCTGGCATGGCATCGGCCTGATCGATGCACGGCAGGGACACATGGAGGACGCCGCGCGTGCGCTCGATGAAGCGGTCCAGCGCGACCCGACGAATGCGACCTATCTCGGCGACCTCGGCTACGCACGTATTCGCGCCGATGACGATCGTGGAGCGCGCGTTCCATTGGCGAAAGCCGCGGAACTCGATCCCAAGAACGCGAAAGCCGTCGCCAATCTCGCGCTGCTCTTCACTCTGGAAGGCGACGACGCCGGCGCGGGCCAACTGATGGAACGCGCCGGCCTGTCGCCCGCCGCGCGCAGCGAGGTGCAACGCCTGGCCAGCGACATCCGCCGCACGCGCCACACCGATCCCGCCACGACACAGGGGCACACGCCATGATGCGCCGACTCGCCTTCGTGCTGCTCGCCATCCTTCCCGTGGGCGCGATCGCCCAGCAGGAATCCGCCGCTCGCCGTACGATCGATGTCGGCGACTCGAGTGACGACCGCAACCTGGGGCGCACGACGCAGTCCCTCCTGCAAGCGCAAGCCAGCGGGACGTACGCCGGAAAGCGCCTGCCGATACCCGGCGACGAGGCAAGCGCATCCTACCGGCGCTACCTGCGCAGCTTCGACCATGAGATCCCTGCCTTCTTCGAAACCAAGGTGCAGCGGTCGGCGGAGAGCGGCCAGTAGCCATGATCCGGCCAGGGCACAACCGGAAGGGCCAGAAAGGCTCGATGGCGATCACCATGCTGCTTCTGTTGCTTGGCCTGGTCGCCATGCTCGGCCTCGTCGAGATCGGTTATCTGTACTGGGCCAAGCGCGACGCGCAGAAGGTCGCGGATCTGTCTGCGCTGGCCGGCGCCCAGCGGTTACAGGCTTGCACGGCGGATAACGCATCCAACATGCAGGCCTATGGCAATGCTGTCACGGACAACCGCTTCACGGCCGGCACGGTGACCATCACCTGCGGCAACTGGTCGCCCACCAATACCACGCCGAATCATTTCGTTCCGCCGACGGCCACGGCCGAAGTCAACGCGGTGCATGTCCTGGTCGAACGTCCCGTCATTCCGTTTCTCGGCATGTCCGGCGCACTTCCTTCGGTCGCCGCGGAAGCTATCGGCACGGGTTCTCCGCCCCTCGCGGTGTTCTCGGTCGGCACGACACTGCTGAACTTCAACAACGACTCGTTGCTCGGCGGCGCACTGACCGCCATTGGCGTGAACCTCAGCGGCACCAGCCTGGTCGGCTACAACGGCCTGGCCCACGTGATGATCACGCCGTCCGGATTGCTCAAGGCACTCGGCATCGAGGTGCCGGCGAACATCACGACGGGCGGATTGAACGAGTTGCTGGCGGCACAGCTGCAGGTGCGCCCGCTCATCGACGTGCTCGATGCGGTGGTCACCGTTGCCGGGCAGGACGAATTGCTCGACGCCAACGTGACGCTGCTGAATGCGATCAAGGCGCAGCTGGGTGACATTCCGCTTGACGTGAGGCTCGGCTCGGATGGGCCCGGCCCAACGGGCTTGTTCGCACAGATCGTGGCACCCGATAGTGCCGCTAACAGCGCGCTCACGGCGCAGGTCGACGCACTGGATGTGATCGCCGCCGCGGTGGGCGTCGCCACGGGCAAGCACGCGGTGTCGTTGAACGCGACGTTGCCGGACCTCGGGGCGTTATTGAAGGTGACCGTCAACACACAGGTGATCGAACCGCCCGCGATCGGCATCGGCGGCGTCGGCGCGACGGCTTTCTCCGCGCAGATCCGCACCTTCATCCGCATCACCAGCAACACGTCGGGCATCCCGCTCGTCGGCGCCTTGCTCAATCCGTTGCTTCAGGTGAGCATCGACCTGCCGATCGCACTGGATCTCGTCGCCGCGAAGGCGACCGTCACCGACCTGTGCGATGGCACCGGCGACGATGGCAAACCGCAGGCGACGATCAGCGTGACCGCGCCGATCCTGAAGATGTGCGTGGGCAAGATGACACTCGCCGACGCCATGGCCACGCCGGGCGGTTGCGACCAGATTCCGGGTGCGAGCACGAACCAGCCGTTGCTCGGCGTCCGCGCCCTGAACGTCAATCTGCTGAGCCTGAATACGCATCTGGGCATCGACGGGCTCGTGAACCAGGGCAGCGGTACGCTGAGCGCCGACCAGACGCGTGTCCTTCCGGAAGGAAGCAATCCGCTGCCACTGGGCGATACCACCAGCGACCTCACCAACGCCTTGCTCGCCGCGCTGCTGGTTCGTACGTCGG
>DATNJP010000186.1:0-3438 GCA_035603855.1 Luteibacter sp.
TGAAGCCAAAGCCCTTGGCGTCGTTGAACCACTTCACAGTACCTGTTGCCATCACACACACCTCTATCCAACACTCGAAAACCCGGCTCGCGAGCCGGCGACTTACTGGGAATGCAGGACCGGGTGAGGCGATGGAGCGTCGAACGGCTCGCTTACATCGGGTCACTCTCGTGACCGCGCAGACACAGTAGGACTGATCATAACCACATTTTCCGGAAGTTCTGTAGGGGAACCCCTACATGAGACGAATTTTTGACGTTCATCACGCAGAAAAGCGTGAAGAAAATAAGAAATTCGATCGAGTCCTAAGAAAATGGGCAATAAAAAAGGCCGGACGTTTCCGTCCGACCTTCTTCAAGCTTGTCCATCAGGGCCGATTAAGCGGCGCTGACTTCCTCAGCCTGCAGACCCTTCTGGCCGGTAACGACCTTGAAGGAAACCTTCTGGCCTTCGGCGAGGGACTTGAAGCCATTGCCCTGGATAGCGCGGAAGTGAACGAACACGTCCGGGCCGTTCTCACGGGAAATGAAGCCGAAGCCCTTGGCGTCGTTGAACCACTTTACGGTGCCGATCTCACGATCCGACATAGAAACACTCCAATACGATTTACGAATGAAACCAGCGACTTAACTAAGTCGCTGCATTACTGGTGTGCAAGGAAACGCGAGGAGCGAAGCGATGTTGCGGATCCGTGATCAGCTGCATCGGGTCAACGTAACTCTATGACCCCGGCAAACACAGTCCGCCGACTATACTCGGCCTCGACATAAATAGCGATGCCGGTCCAGGCGCGCTGTCAGGCCAACCGCGCTGACATCGATTTCACCCCGTCTGGGCACATGCTTGCGCCGCGTCGCACCCACAGGTGCGACTTGATTCCACCCGTCCACGCTCACCAAGGGGGAGCTTTCGACCCATGACCCGTTCAATCATCCGCCTCGCCCCGCTGCTGATCGGTGCCCTTGCGCTCGGCGCTTGCTCCGACCACAAGACCAAGCCCGAGCCGGCCACCAGCCATACCGTGAGCTCGACGACCACAACCACGTCGGGCAAGACCCGCGAGACCACCAGCACCACGGCCACGCCGGCGCCCAAGACGGGTAGCCGCGGCACGGGGAAGCAGGCGCCCCTGCCTGAGAGCACGGGCATCGCGCCATGCGACGAATACCTTGCCAGCTACAAGAGCTGCCACCTGGCGGCCGGCATCTATGCCCCCGACCAGATCGACAGCCGCTACGACATGATGCGGACGAGCCTGCTCCGCCAGTCGCAGGACCCTGACATGCGCGACCAGCTGAGCAACCGCTGCGCCTCGCTCGCCACCCAGCTCAAGGAAGCCCTGCACGGCAAGTCGTGCACCGACGTGCCGGCGCCAGCCTCCACGCGCTGATCAGCCCGCCAGGGCTGCACAGATGAGCGCGGCCAGCCCTCGCGGCTGACCGCGCTCCACGACGACGCGCGGGGTGCCGTGCCACGCGGCGCACTCGCCAATCGCCGCCGCGATGCCCTCGACCAGCGCGGGCGAGATCGTCACGTCGTCCTCGAGCCAGATTCCCAGCACCTGGAATAGTCCTCCCTGCCGATGCGCCTTCGCATCCAGGCGGCCCACCAGGCGTCCCCGATGGAGGATCGGCAACACGTAATAGCCGTACTTTCGCTTCGGCGCGGGCGTGTAGCACTCCAGCGTGTACTCGAAGTTGAACAGGTCCAGCGCCCTCGCCCGGTCCCATACGACCGGATCGAACGGCGACAGCAACGTGGTGCGCGTCGCCCTCAGCGCGTTCCGCGACGCATCGGCGAGTAGCGGCGCATGGTCACGGTGCACGTAGGCCGCCTCATCCCATCCATCCACGATGGTCGCGATCAGTGAGCCATCGGCGAGCAGGGGCGCGAGCTCGTCGTCCGTCACGCGCGGACGAAGCCGGAAGTAGTCGGCGATCCAGCGTGCCTTCGCGATCCCCAGCGCGCGCACGCTTTCCAGGATGAAATGCCGACGCACCGCCGATGCGTCCATCGTGCCGGCAGGAGGCGGCTCGGGCCAGCGTGCGGTCACGCGGTCGGCCAGGTCGTAGACACGCTGGAAGCGTTCGCGGCGCGCGACCATGAGCTTGCCCAGGGCGAACCAGGCCTCGAGCCAGCGCTTTTCGGGCTTCCAGCCCCACCACCCCTTCGTGGCAGGCGTGTCGCGCTCGAAGTCGGATGCCCGCAAGGGGCCTTCCTTCTGGATGCGCTCGAGCAAGGCGTCCATGTCGCCGCGCGCTTCCGCGTGTGTGCGTTCGGCGCTTTTCTGCGCCCAATGTCCCGCGCGCCCGGCACGGTAATCGCGATGGTAGCGATACTCCGACGACGGCACGAAACACGCCTCGTGCGCCCAGCATTCGGCGATGTGCCCGTCGGCAAGGGCTTCGTCCAGCCATTCGTTGCGATATGCGCCAACGCGGGAAAACAGGGCCATGTACGGACTGCGCGCGACGACGTTGATCGTGTCGATCTGAAGCATGCCCATGCGCGCGATCGTGGCGGGGATGTCGGCCTTGCGTGCCTTGCGCGTACCGCGCCTGAGCAGTCCCTGCGCCGCGAGATGCATCAACTGCGCGGAACGCGGCGACAGTCGGAGCATGTCGCTCGTGGAGGGCTCGTCGGATACGCGTGACGACACGGTGGAGGCCTTATCGCAGTTGGGGAGCCATTAAATCGCCCCTTGCTAGCGTCGGCAATGATGCCGTGCGCTTCTGCGTCGCGGCGCCCTACCACGCTGATAAGGAGGCTTTCCATGAAGAAGCAAGTTCGCGCCGTCGCGTTTGGCGCATCGCTGCTGCTCGCAGGCGCGGCACTGGCCCAGGTACCTCCGCCGGCCCGCGTTCCGCCGCCGCCCCCGGGCGAGGCCACGCCTCCACCGCCCCCGCCGCCTGGTGCGGTCCCGCCCGCTCCGCCGGCGGATACGATGCCGCCGACCACGCAGGCCCCCGATCCGGCCCTGCCGCCCCCGGCAAGCAACGCCCCACCGCCGCCGGCCAATGCACCGTTGCCGCCTCCCGCACCGGCGCCCATGGGCGCCGAGGCCGGTGGATCGAGTGCGTCGATGCCCACGCCGCAAGGCCAGGTCACGGTGAACAGTGGCCCAGCCCCGGCCAAGCCCTCGGGTCCGGCCCCGGACTTCGCCACACTGTCCGGCGGAAAGGGCTGGATCACGCCCGAGCAGGCCTCGGCCTACCCCCTGCTCGCCAATGACTTCCAGTACGCGGACAGCAACCGCGATGGACGGGTATCTAAGGCGGAATACCAGCACTGGGTGAGCAAGGCTGGCGCTGGCGGGCAGTAGTTGGCCCAGGAGCTGGGTCGCCAGGACCCAGCTCCCCCTGCAGGTAGCTCCACCTGTGGGAGCCGCTTCAGCGGCGATGGGTGCTAGCCACATCCTGGCCCGCTTCAGCGGCGATG
>DATNJP010000187.1:0-3245 GCA_035603855.1 Luteibacter sp.
CCCGTTCGCGCGCGAACGTCACACTTCGCCTTCGAAGACGAAGGCGGCGGGGCCGGTCATCCACAAGCTGTGGCCCGGGCCGTGCCATTCGATGGTGAGCGTGCCGCCGGGCAGTTCGACGTCGACGATCGGCGCCGTGAAACCGAGTGAATGGGCCACCGCGGCCGCGGCGCACGCACCGGTGCCGCAGGCCTGGGTCCAGCCACTACCGCGTTCGTGCACGCGCAGGCGTAGCCGGTTCGGTCCCAGGCGCTGGGCGAAGCCCGCGTTGGCGCCCTTGGGAAAGACGGGATGCTTGCTGAGCACCGGCCCGAGCGCGTCCACGCGTGGATCGGCGACATCGTCGACGAAGACCACCGCGTGCGGATTGCCCATGGACACGGCGCCGAAGCTCACATCGTCGCCATCCACCTCGAGGGTGTAGGTCGCGTGCGCGGGACGGTCGAGTGGAATCGCGGCGGGCGTGAAATCCGGTTCGCCCATGTCGACCACCACCCTGCCCTCGTCGAGGACGCGGACGGTCACGGGACCCGACGGGCTTTCAAGACGTACATCGGTGTCGCGATCGATCGCGCCATCGCGAAACAGCCACGCGGCCACGCAGCGCACACCGTTGCCGCACTGTCCCGAGGGCGTGCCGTCGGCATTCCAGATGCCGTAATAGAAGGCACAGGACGGATCGCGCGCCGGTTCGATGCTGATCAGCTGGTCGAAGCCGATGCCGGTATGGCGATCGGCCAGGGCGGCTACGCGAGCGGCATTGGGCGTGCGCGGGGCATCCTCGCGCCAGTCGACGATCACGAAATCGTTGCCGATCCCATGCATCTTGGTGAAGCGCGAAGGCATGGCGGCGTGGCTTACTGGTGGATGATCGGGTTGAACGGCGACCGCGACGTGCTGGCCGGTGGCGGCGCGAGCGAGGTGGAGCTGGCGGCCGGGTGCGGGTGCGCGGCGTTGGCCGGCGTAGCGGTGGCGGCGGGCGGCGGCGGCATGACCAGCGGTCCCTTCTGGCCACAGCCCGAGAGGGTGGCGACCGTGGTGGCGAGGGCAAGCGGCAAGATGAGTCGGCGCATGGGCGATTCCCCGGAAACGGCGGCCAGTATAGCCCTGGCCCCGGTCAAAGCTGTTTTTCGAAGCGGAACGCGTCCGCACCGTCGGCGTAGTACTTCGCGTATTCGCCGATCCTCGCATAGCCCAGCCGTTCGTACAGACGGATGGCCACGGCATTGTCCTTGCGCACTTCCAGGCGCAGCGAGCGGCAGCCGCGTGAGCGCGCGGTGTCTTCCGAGGCCTGGATCAACGCGGAGCCCACGCCCTTGCCCTGGGACTGGGGCGAGGTCGCGAGGGAATACAGCCGCGCGACGGTCGTGCCCTTGCGGAAGAACACCACGGCCGTACCGAGGAAGCGGCGATGGTTCGCACTGGCCACCAGCACCAGGGCGCTTTCACTGTCGAGATGCTTGCGGTACTGGGCGCGGCTCAGGCGATCCTGCGCGAAGCTCGACTCTTCGAGCGCGACCAGATCGTCGAGATCGCTCACTTCGGCGCGTCGAACGCGCACCGATGCGGTGACCGGGGGTGGATGCATGCGCTTTGGGGACTCCGGCGCGGGTGGAGGACGGCTCGCAGGCCGAGCGGGGACAAGGGCAAGCGCGGCACTGTAGACCTCGTTTCCGCATCGATCAATGACTTTTTCATGAACCCTTCCGGGTCGGTCCCGATACTGCCGCTTGTGCGTCGCGCCGCGACGGGCACACACTGCGGCACCGGCGAAACGATCGGCCCCGGGTGGGGTCGAATGAGCGGAATTCGTCGTCTGTCGAGGTCACATGAGCCGGCTCGTCATCGTCGTGGAGAAAGCCTCGGACTGGGGCTCGTATTACCCGTCCGCCGATGTCGTCACCGCCATGGATTACCTCCGTCAGCCGGTGGGCAGCGACGACGAGCGCACCCAGGTCATCAACCTGTGCCGCAGCTACAAGTACCTGGGCACCGGCTATTACGTCTCGCTGCTGGCCGAGGCGCGTGGACACAAGGTCATCCCGTCCGTGCGCACGGTGAACGACCTGCGCCGGCGCTCGCTGTACGGCCTGGATATCGACGACCTCAACCAGAAGCTGGCCAACTTCCTTCCCGCCGGTGGGCGCGACACGACGGATTTCGGCGTGCTCGTGTACTTCGGCGAAACCGCCTACCCCGACCTGCAGGATCTTGCGAGGCAGGTGTTCGACATGTTCCCCTGCCCGCTGATGCGCATCGAGTTCGAGCGCGATCGCGTCTGGCAGGTGTCCGCGATCAAGGCGGTGGGCCTGCACACGCTGGACGACGCCCAGGAAGACGCCTTCGCGCAGTCGCTGGACAACTTCTCGCGCAAGGTGTGGCGCAAGCCGCGTACGCGCCGTCGCTTCCGCTACGACCTCGCCATGCTGGTCGATCCCAACGAGCAGATGCCACCTTCCAACAAGAAGGCGCTGAAGCAGTTCATCGAGGCCGGCAAGCACCTGGGCATGGAGGTCGATCCGATCGGCAAGAACGACTACCAGCGTCTTGCCGAGTACGACGGCCTCTTCATCCGCGAAACCACTGCCAGCGACAACCATACCTATCGCTTCGCCCATCGCGCGGAGAAGGAAGGCATGGTGGTGATGGACGATCCGACGTCGATCCTTCGCTGCACGAACAAGATCTTCCTGAACGACCTCATGGTCGCGCGCAAGCTCGCCACGCCGATCACCGAGATCCTCTACCGCGACGACATCAAGCGCCTGCGCGACCTGCCCGACCGCCTGGGCCTGCCCATCGTGCTGAAGATTCCCGATGGCTCGTTCTCGCGTGGCGTGGTGAAGGTGGAAACCCGGGAGGCGCTGGCGAAGGCGGCCAGCGAGCTGTTCTCGCACAGCGCCCTGTTGATCGCGCAGGAATACCTCTACACGGAATTCGACTGGCGCATCGGCGTGCTCAACCATGAGCCGCTGTACGCCTGCCAATACTTCATGTCGCGCGGCCACTGGCAGATCTACAACCATGGCGCCAAGGGCACGGCCAAATCGGGCGGCTTCCGCACCGTGCCCGTGCGCGACGCACCCACCGAAGTGGTGAAGCTGGCGCTCAAGGCCACGCAAACCATCGGCGATGGTCTCTACGGCGTGGACCTGAAACAGGTCGGCGACCGCCCGGTAGTGATCGAGGTCAACGACAATCCCTCGATCGACGCAGGCGTGGAAGATGCCTACCTGGGCGAAGAC
>DATNJP010000188.1:0-10520 GCA_035603855.1 Luteibacter sp.
GTCGCCATCGCGCCGCGTGACGATATGCAGCGTGCCACGCTCGGGTTTGTCCAGAAGGCCGTGACGCAGGGCATTCTCGACCAGCGGCTGGAGAATCATGTTGGGCACCAGTGCGCGCATGGTGTCGCCGGCCACGTCCATCTGCGTCACCAACCTGTCCTGGAAGCGCACCTGCTGGATGCCGAGGTAGCACTCGAGGAACTCGAGTTCGCGCGACAGCGGCACTTGCTGCGCGTGACGTTCCTCCAGGGTGAGCCTCAGGAAATCGCTCAGACGCGAAATCATCAGGCGCGCCTGCATCGGGTCGGCCAGTGCGAGCGCCGAGATCGCGTTCAACGTGTTGAACAGGAAGTGGGGCTGCAACTGCACGCGCAGCGTCTGCAACTGCGATTGCACGAGTTGTGTTTCCAGATGCGAGTTGCGCAGGCGCTCGTCGCGCAGGCGCCGCTGCGAATCGATGGAGCGCAAGGCCACGAGGAACACCCAGTAGGTGATCCAGCCAAGGTGCGCGTCGTAGACGAAGCTCTTCCGCACGAAGTCGCCGAAAGTCATGTCCTTCATGGAAGGCGACGGACCGCTCAACCACCAGTACAGCGACAACGTGACCAGTACCTGCGCCACCGCGACGATCAGGCTGGCAGGGAGGTGCACGGCGAAGAAGCGGCCCCATCCACCACTGCCGCCCACCCGTCCCAGCCAGGCGACCAGCGGCGTCATCAACATCCACAGGTAGAAGTCGCTGAAGGTCCAGATGAGCGCGCGGCTCCATTCGGCGGGGTGGCCTTCGGCGCGCGAGGAGATCACCGCGCTTGCCGCATAGGACAAGGCGAGCACCGTCCAGAAAGCCAGTGCCAGACCCCACTTCTTCCATGCTGGCCATGTCATGGGATCGATCATGCTGCGCACCTCCGCGGAACGCGCCAAGTATGCGAGCCGTTCCACGTCGAGAACAGTGTCGTCAGAGGCTCGCACAGGCCGATCCCCGTGCATTCAGGCTCCAGGCGTCGCTCCAGGGGGTCACCATCGACGCCCGCCAGATCGTCTCGGCGACCGTCATCAGGGCCCCCCATCCCTGGCCATCACGAAATGCCAGGGCCAGGCACAACGGATCGACCTCGGCGCGTTCCAGGCCGAACACGATGGCGGAGGCCAATGGGGCGGCGGGACGCAGGGCGGCCCAGGCGCCCGAGGACCGCGTTGTCAGGTCGACGACCACATGGCACATGGCCTGGCGGGGTTCGGCGAGCATGGCCATTCCATGGGTGGCGCCCATGTCGGGCTCCGCGCGGACGTCGGGGGTGAATGCCGCGGTAGCCGTCGTGAACAGGGCAGCGGCGACGAGAGCGATGGATGCGGCCATGTCGGCGGCCTCACGTTTCAGAGGACACCACGGTAGTACCAGGCGCGGCGGCTGTCGTGCGATTCAGGGTGGGCGGTCAGGCGGTGGTGACGAGCGGTCAGCTGGGCGTGTCGAGCGGTTGGCTCCGTCCGCCGACCTCCGTCACGAAGCGGGCCGACACGCGTGGTTAGAATGGAGGCGTTTTCGCTCCGCAGGCTGCTCATGCTCGACTTGAATGACGTCAGGTTCTTCGTCCAGGTGGTGGATCGGGGTGGATTCAGCGCGGCGGCCCGTGCCTTGCTCGTTCCGACCTCCACGCTGAGCCATCGCATTCAGCAGCTCGAGGCGTCGCTGGGCGTGGCGCTTCTCGCGCGCACCTCGCGCAAGGTGACGACAACTGACGCCGGCCGCGAGTTCTACCGCCACGCCATCGGCATGCTGGAGCGGGCGGCCGAGGCGGAAATGGCGATGAAGCAGCGCCTGACCGAGCCGACGGGCCCGGTGCGCTACACCGCCGCGCAGGTCATCGCGCAGGTCGCGATGCCTGCCATGGTGAACAGCTTCCTCGGCAAGTATCCGAAGGTGAATCTCATCCAGCATTGCTCGGACGAGAACGTGGATATCGTCGCCGACGGGTTCGACCTCGCGATCCGCGGACACTCCGGCCCGCTGCCCGATTCCTCGCTGATCCAGCGGCCGTTGGCGAAGGTGCCCTGGTATCTGTATGCCTCCCCGGATTTCCTGGCGAGGCATGGCGCACCGGCCGCTCCGGATCAACTGGCGCCGTATCCCAGCCTGTTCATGCTTCGCGAAACCGTGGTGCCGTGTTGGCGCCTGCGCCACGAGTATGCGGACGACGAGTTCGTGCTTCCGCTGGCGCCGCGCGTCCATACCGCCTGCATGGTCACGCTCAAGAGCAATGCGCAGGCCGGGTTGGGCATCGTGGCGTTACCAGGCTATGTCTGCCGCGACGAGGTGCAGCGCGGCGACCTCGTGCGCGTGCTGCCGGACTGGGTGGCCGAAGAGTCCACCATCTCCGCGCTGATGCCGAGCCGGCGCGGCATGAGTGCGTCGGTGCGCGCGTTCCTCGATCACCTTGCCGAAGGCTTCCCGGCGGCCGTCTCGATCGACTGATCGCGATCGTCCCGATTCTTGGATGCTGCGTCCGGGCCAGGGGGCTCGTTCCAGAAAATCGTCTGGCTAACCTCAAGTCTCCTACTGACGGAGGCACCTGAGATGGCTACGACACGTACCCGCATGACCCGCGAGAACACCGCTGTGCTGCTGATCGATCACCAGGTCGGTCTCTTCACCGGCGTTCGTGACATCGGCGTGGGCGAACTGAAACACAACGTCGTGGGCCTGGCGAAGGCGGCGCAGGCGCTTGGTCTTCCCGTGATCGCCGTGACCACCGCGCGCGACAGCATGTGGGGCCCGACCATTCCGGAACTTCGCAGCGCGCTCGGCAATGCCGACATCCTCGACCGTTCCACCGTGAACGCGTGGGACGAGCCGCGCTTCGTCGAGAAGGTGAAGGCCGCCGGCCGCGACCACCTGATCATCGCCGGCCTGAGCTTTGAAGTGTGCGCGTCGCTGCGGGCCATCTCCGCGCGCGAAGAAGGCTTTCAGCCCATCATCGCGCTCGACGCCTGCGGTACCTTCAGCAGCTACAAGCATGAGGCCGGCATCGCACGCCTCACCGCGCTGGGCATCGAGATTTCCGACTACGCCACCCTGATGGTCGAACTGATGGGCGACAACGCGGACCCGAAGGCCGGCGAAGTCTACGCCGCGCTGGACATGCCATTCGCCACGCTGATGGGCCAGGTGGCCGAGGGCCTGAAAGGATGAACGCCGGGCACGATGTCATCATCGTCGGTGGCGGTTCCGCGGGAGCCGTGCTCGCCAATCGACTCAGCGCCGATCCGAAGCGCCGCGTGCTGTTGCTGGAGGCCGGTAACGCGTACCGGCCGAACCAGTTCCCCGCCGTGCTCTATAACGCGGACCATGCCGCGGGCGACGCCGAGCACGACTGGGGATATCAGGCAGCCACGGGTGCGGGCGGCCGCACGATCCCCGCATGGCGCGCCAAGGCGCTTGGCGGTTGCTCGTCCGTGAATGCGGCCGTGGCGATGCGCGCCCGGCCAGCGGACTTCGCGAAGTGGACCGCGCGTGGCCTGAAGGGCTGGTCGTTCGACGAGGTGCTTGGCGCGTTCAAGTCGATCGAGAACACGCCCGATGGCGACGACGCGTATCGCGGCAGGAAGGGTCCACTTCCCGTGCGTCACCGCCGCCGTGACGAACTGACGCCGGCCGTGAACGCCTTCGTGGACGGCGTGGTGGAATGTGGCTTCGCCTACGTCGACGATTTCAACGGAGCGGAACAGGAGGGCGTGTCGCCGTATCCGCTCAACGTGCTCTCCGGGCGTCGTATCAACACAGGTATCGCCTTCCTCGACGATGGCGTGCGCGAGCGGCCCAACCTTTCCATCCAGGGCGGCGTGGAGATCGACAAGGTGCTGGTCGAGAACGGTCGTGCCGTGGGCGTCGTCGATGCGGACGGCCATGTGTACCGGAGCACCACGGTGATTCTTTCTGCCGGTGCGTTCGGCAGTCCGGCGATCCTCATGCGTTCCGGCGTCGGCCCGGCCGCGCATCTTCAGGAACTCGGCATCCCCGTGCTCGCGGACCTGCCGGTGGGTGAACGTCTGCAGGAGCATCCGTTCTACTACAACATCTACGCGCTGAAGCCCGGTGTGAACGGTATGTTCCCGGCGGCCGGAGCGATTCTCTGGGCGGCATCGTCCGAAGCGGCGCCCGGCGATCTCGACCTGCATGTATCGGCGACGCATCTGTTCGATCCCGCGTCGTCGCCGACCGGCGGCGCGTTGGTACTGGCGGCCTCGGTGACGCAGCCTGAATCGGTGGGTCATGTGCGCCTGAAGGATCGTAATCCACGCAGCGCGCCGGTCATCCATTACAACTTCCTCGGCACCGAGCGCGACCGGCGGCGCATGCTGGAGTGCGTCCGGATCGCCCGCGCCATCGGTACATCGGCAGCTTTCTCGACAACGGTTGCCGAAGAACTCACGCCCGGACCCTCCGTGACGAACGACAACCTCGAAGCAGCGGTTATCGGTGCGCTGGATGCGTATGCGCACCCGACATCGACGGTTCCGATGGGCGACGACGGCGTGGTCGATAGCGTGGGCCGCGTGCATGGCGTGAGCGGACTGATGGTGGTCGACGCATCGATCATGCCGGGCATTCCCAGTGCGCCGACGAACCTGACCACGATGATGATCGCCGAACACATCGCCAGCCGCGTTTTCGCGGCACCGTGAGGTCCCATGAACGACGCAGACGTTCTACCCATCCAGTTGATTCCGCTATCGCCGCACGACCAGAAAGCGATTCCAGCGCTGCAGGAGATGTTTCGGCAGTTCTGGTCCGCTCCGTCGGTGCAGGCGTCTCCGCGCGTGGGCTACGACGCGTTCCTGGCGTTGACGCCACCGGTCGCCGGCGTCGCGTTCCGTCAATCGACGGATCCTGCGATACCGGGGTGGATCTGCGTGCCCGAGCATCCGGTGGATGACCAGGCCTTGCTCTACATCCATGGCGGCGCGTACACCCTGGGCACCGCACCGGCGTATCGCGGCTTCGTGAGCCAGATCGCGTCGCGTGCACGGCGCACCACCTACATCCTCGAGTATCCGCTGGCGCCTGAAACCGCGCTTCCCACGGCGATCGACGTAGCGAAGGGCGCGCTCGAAAGGCTGGCGGGCATGTACGGGAAGGTCGGTGTCGTGGGTGATTCCGCGGGTGGCGGGCTTACGTTGGCCACCCTGGGGAAGACCGACGCAGCGTCCGCGGCGGTGGTGTTCTCGCCGTGGACCGACCTGACCTTCAGTGGCGCCAGCATCCGGGGACGCGCATCGCGGGAGATTCTTCTCGCGGAAGAGTCGCTGCGCGAAGCGGCGCGTGGTTACCTGGGATCGACATCCGCCCACGATTCCCGCGCCTCACCGCTGCTCGGCATTCCACCCAGCCTGCCGCCGTTACTCATCCAGGTCGGCTCGGAGGAAATCCTCTACGACGATTCGGTGCGTTACGCGCAGCGGGCGCGCACGGCCGGCCACGAGGTGACCATCCAGGAATGGGCAGGCATGCACCATGTCTTCCAGCAGAACGTCGAAGCATTGCAGGCCGCGCGAAGTGCGCTGGACGATGCTGCGATGTTCCTGGAGAAGCACATGCGCGTGTGACGCATGCCAGGGTCGGCTTAATGGTCCTTGGGCACCGCTTTATACGGAACGAACGGGCCAAGGATGGCGAATCCGGTCCGGCCACCGCCGAACCGGTCCACCATGTGGATGGTGTCCATTTCGCAAAGCTGCGAGCCGAACGTGTGGGTCACCAGCACATCGTCGGAATCCAGTATGTTCGCGCCCGACTTCAGCGTGTTGACGTAATTGACGTTGCCCACCCGATACACGACGGTGGTCTTGTCGATCACCTGCGTATCGTTGACCTGCGAGAGGCTGATGCAGCGCTGCGGATTGCCTGCGACACGGCCTTCGGTGAGCTTCGCGAGTTGTGTGGCCGGATCGTCCTTACGGGCCCAGGCGGGGCTGGCCATGGTGGCTGCCACGGCCAGTGCGAACATGATGCGGGCGGAAGTGGACATGGCGGCTCCTGGCAGTTCGGATAAGTCGATTCTAGGCTCGTTATCCGGTGCCCGGCATGCACTATTCACTCGCAAGATAACGCCGTCTGCGGACCATTGCCGGTCTGTTCAGTCCTCGATGGCTTCGACGCCCTGGCGTCGCAGCTCGACGATCCGGTCTCGCATTTCCTTGAGCCTCTCGGGGGAATGGCCTTCCCAATCCGTCACCTCGCCGACGACGCGAAAGGGATGGCGCGAGCGATAGGATTTCGTCGGATTCCCCGGAAACTTCTTGTCCGTGAGATTCGGGTCGTCCTCGATGGGGCCCGTTGGCTCGACGACGTAGATTCTGCCGCGCCCTTCACCCACGGCCAGTTCGGCACCCCACGTCGCCGCGTCCAGCGTGGCGCTCAGATACACGAACTTCGCCTGCTTGCGCTTACCGAAGTTGGAGGCGTAACCGCACTCGATAAGGTCGCCCGTTTTGAGGTCGGCCTTCGTGCCGTGGTAGTAGATCGGGAGGTTGGTCATGGCATCGCTCGGATGGCCTGTCGGTGCGACAGGATGGCGATGCTGGACCCTGGGGCGGGACTTTCGGCAAGCCCCCCTGTGTTGTATACATTGGTTAGGGGAAAGCCGCGCCCCTGCGCGCGGCACCCATTTCCTGCCGGGTTACTTCGCCTCGGGAACGAGGTTGGCGAGCTTGCCCTTCTTGTCGAACTGGCAGGTGAAATTCTTCTTGCCGTCCATGCCCGCGTCGGCGACGCCGGTGATCGAATAGCCGGCTTCGGCAGCCTGAACCGGCTGCAGCTGGATGTAATCGTTCTTCACGTCGAATTTCTTCGCTGCGGCGTCCAGGCAGCGGGTGGTGAGCTTGCCCGGATCGGGCCGGTCGGATGCGACGGCGTGCGAGGCAAGGACAAGGCCGAGCGAGGCGGCCAGGAGCAGGGCGGAATGGCGCATGGGTCTATCTCCGTACGAGGCACGAGGCCGGGATCACTGCCAGCGCGAGTCTGCCCTTCAATTCCTTGCGGCAACGTGAATCGGGCAGGGCGCCGCCCGCCCTCTCGTTCAGCTTGCGGGCGGCGCTGATTTCACGGGGAAAGCCGGACTCCCGATCACCAGGCGTTGTCGTCGAACGATCCGCTATCGCCCGATGAACTGTCGTCCCACGAGCTGTCGTTGTTGCCCATGTCGATGGGATCGTTGCGAAGATCCTCGTAGGCCTGTGCGGAAGGGTCGCTATTGTCGCGGCTGATGTTGCCGGCGTTGTCGCGCAGGTCCCCGTCTTCACGATGCGAGCGGAGCGCCTCGTCGAGCAGCATGCCCGCCGCGACACCGCCAAGCCCGGCGGCCACCGCCGTGCCGACGCCCGAGTGGGGCTGTTGAGGCGGAGCGTAGGAACCACCGGCGTATCCACCGTAGGGCGGCACCTGGTTATAGGGAGGTATTCCATCGACCGGCGGTGTGGACGAGTAGCCGGGGAACGGATTGTTGTTCCGCTTCCGGCGCATCCACAGGAAGACGATGAGAGCCAGAATGGCTCCGATCACCAGGATGCCGGTGAAGTGCGACGAACCGCTGCGATCCCCACCGATCGGATCCTGGGAAATGCCGCCGCGCACCGGAGCCGACGAAGCGCCTGTGTTCGACGGAGGCGCCAGTGCCGCATCCAGCTCGCGCTGGAAATGCTGGAACTTGGCGGGATCGGTGAAGTGCGTGCCCGGATCGAGGGTGGCCGCCTTGGAAGCCTCGGCCTTCGCCTCGCCGATGTTTCCCTCATGGGCCAGCACCTGCGCCAGCACGTAATGGGCTTTCGCGCTCTGGGGGTGTTCCGTGATCGCTTCGCGCAGCATCGATTCCGCGCCGGCGTAGTCGCCGCGGGCGATAAGCGCCTGCACGTCCTTGGGGGAATCGGCGGCGGAAGCCGCGGACGTGAGGACCAGCAACACGAGGAAAAGGATCAGCTTTTGCATGAGGTCTTCGGTGCTCGGTATGGCGACTGGCGGCAGGCTACACCACGTGGATTTTCGGGAAGCTTTCTATTTCTTGCGACATCGGTTCGCAACATCTGGATTTGACATCGGGGCTTGCCTGATAGTTCTACGCAAACGAGTCCTTGTGAAATGACTCTTTCGTGCGACTACGCGCCACGACGTGGGTAGTTCTACGGATGTCGCGATTTGTAGATTTACGCTAGGCGACGTGACGTATGGCGAGCACTATGCCGCCGATTGCGAACGCGCCGGTGTCGTCTGAGCGAACGATCGTTTCCATGCCTCGACGGGGAGAGGGAGATGCGCGTGGCCGGCGTTTTTTCGAGCGCGGTGTTACCGCGATTGATCGCGCTTCTGCTGGCTGAGGGGCTGGCCGGTACGGCGCGGGCGCAGACGTGTCCTCCAGGACCGGTAAGCGTAAACGGCACGGCGTGTACCGTTACCCCGGGGACGGTACTGACACTGGCGCCGCCGACCCAGAACGCGCTCTACGCCTTGAACCCTGGAGGCCAGATCACGGCCAACGACGTGACGGTGCAACTGGGCGCAGTCAACGGTGCGAGAGGACTCCGCGCCGAAGCCGGGGGAATCATCCGTTTCGATCGCGGCGTTCTCACGACGACCGGCACAGGCACCAACGCCGCAAACCATATCGGTCTGCACGCCATTGGCTCGGGCAGCGAGATCACGGGTACGGGGGCATCCATCATCGTGGGGCCTGCCAGTGGAAACTCCGGCGGCAATATCGGCGTGCTGGCGGATGGTGGTCGTATCGCGTTGACGTCCTCTTCGGTAACGACCCGCGGTGCGGGTACCGTCGGGAACAACGTCGGGTTGGAAGCCGTCAACGCCGGTGTCATCACGTTCGACGGTGGGACGGTGACAACCACATCGACCAACTCGGCTGGCGCTCTGGCGCAGTCGGGAGGACAGATAAGCCTGAGTGGCGGAGCAGTGGTGCAAACGTCCGGCCAGACCGTGCTGAACGCGCCGCTAGGTAGTCACGGTCTGCAAGCTACCGGGACTAACAGCCTTATCAAGGGGAGCGGCATTCAGATCGTTTCGTCAGGCTTGCGCAGCGATGCGGCGCTAGCCGAGCTTGGCGGCGCGGTCCAGCTGACCAGCAGTACGATCAACGCCACAGGAGCGGGCGCGACGGATGTGAATCCCGCCGCGGCACTTGTCGTCAGGGCGAACAGCACGTTGTCCTTCGATGGGGTGGGAGGCACGGTGACGACCAATGCTTCGCGCAACAACGGTCTCGATGCGCGGGGTGCCGGCGCGACGGCGCATATATCGGATGCGACGATGACGATCAGCGGAACGCGTTCGCGTGGTCTGGCCGTGTTCGATGGAGCCGTGGTCGACGTCAGCCGAAGCAGCATCACGGCGAATGTTCTGTCGCAGATGGCTGTCGAAGTGGGTGGGAGCGGTTCAAGCCTGACACTAGCGGATACAGCCCTCGTGGCCATTAATGCCACCGCGTATGGCCTGCGCACGCTGTCGGGCGCCACCGCGAACATCACGAACGGTTCGATCTCGACGGAAGGTGTCAATGCCGTTGCACTCGTGGCCGGCACGTCGACCATCACGGCATCCGGAGTCGCTGTCCAGACCAGTGGAAACGAGAACGCCATGGGCGTCCTGGCGGATCTCGGTGGGACGATCCAGTTCAACAGTGGATCGGTGACGACGTCGGGCAACGCGGGCACCGGCTCACGCCTGGGGAGCTATCCCCACGGGTTCACGGCGCGTAACCCGGGAGGCACGCTGACCAGTTCCGGCACGACGATCCTGACCACGGGTACCGGAGGCATGGGAGGCGTGGCCGACGATGGCGGCAGCTTGTCGCTCACCGGTAATCGCATTGAAACCCTGGGCGCCGTCTCCCTCGGCCTCTACGCCACGGTTGAGCAAGCGGGCAGTCAGTTTCCCGCCTCCGTGACCGGCACGCAGCTCACCATCGTGACCTCGGGCGAGCGGGCCTACGGGGCCATGGCACAGCAGCATTTTCTGGAAGCGCCGGCTACGGTGACGCTCTCGGACACGACGATCACCACGCATGGCGATGACGCTGTCGGTCTGCGGGCGTTGTCAGCTGGCACGGTGGTCGCCAGTGGCAGCAACGTAGCGACCGAAGGGCCGGGTGCCCACGGCGCGCTGGCGAGAAGCAGTCCGAGCTCGGTCACGCTGATCGATACGGTCGTGGCGCCAACAGGGCCGCAATCACACGGTGCCGTCGCGGAAACGGGCGGGCGCATCACGGGAGATCGGGCGACCGTAAGTCCCACGGGACTGCTCTCATCCGCCCTGTTCGCCGTCGGCGACCCAACGGGCGTATCCGTCGCGTCATTCACGGATAGCACGTTGAGTAACCAGAGCGGGGCGGCCGTCGGCATCGCCGGACCGGCCGATGTGTCGCTCACGCGCACCCGCGTTTCGGGCAGCGGCGTGTGGCTTCGTGTCGGAACGATCGATGACTTTCCGCTGCTCACCGCTGCGGAGCCACCGTTGGCCA
>DATNJP010000189.1:0-5985 GCA_035603855.1 Luteibacter sp.
TGGGCAGTTGCTATCTGTCCAACCCGGGCCGCGCCAATGTGTACCAGCTGGCCAAGGACGGCGGTGGTTACGACAACGTGACCGTGACCAACGCCGACTTCGGCTTCCCGCACCTCAAGCGCAACTACTATGGCCTCGACCTGTATCTTTCGCATCCGTTCGACGGCAAGTGGTCGGGCAAGATCGACTACCTGTTCTCGCGCAGCTACGGCAACACGGAAGGCCAGGTACGTTCGGACACGAACCAGGGCTCGGTGGCAGCGACCCGCGACTGGGACTATGCGACGCTGATGACCTACGCGAACGGCTATCTGGCGAACGATCGCAAGCACGTACTGAAGCTGTACGGCTCCTACCAGATCGCGCCGGAGTGGATGGTTTCCGCGAACCTCGTCATCCAGTCGGGTATTCCGAAGTCGTGCCTCGGCCGCTATGGTGCGGACGAGAGCGACCCGTCGGGTTACGGCAGCTATTACCACTTCTGCTTCGGTGAGCCGTCCGCGTATGGCGCCAAGGGCCGTGCACCGTGGGAAGAGCTGCTCGACGTGAACCTCGAGTACCGCCCGATGTGGGCTGACCGCAAGCTGGCTTTCAACGTGTCGGTGTTCAACCTGCTGAACCAGCAGCGCCCCGAGTCCACCAATCCGGTGTCCGGTAGCACCAACTCGGTGAACGACAGCTACGAACAGGTCAACAGCTACACACCGCCGCGCTACGCCCGTTTCGGCGTTACCTACGACTTCTGACGGAGACGTCATGCAAGCAATGCTGCGACTCATCGTCGCCGCGCTCGTCGCCGGGGTCCTCGTGACCCCGGCCATGAGTGGCGAGCGAACCTACAAGAACCTGCCCACGGAGATTCCGGCGCATTTCACGCCGACGAATCCGGGCTTCGATTTCGAACGCCGCACCGTCGACATCCCCATGCGCGACGGTGTGAAGCTGCACACCGTTATCCTGCTGCCCAAGGGGGCCAAACACGCGGGCATCCTGCTCACGCGCACGCCTTACGGCGCCGATGGTATGGGCCATCGCGCGGACAGCCCGCACCTGGGCCCCACCCTGCGCGGTTACGACAACCCGGCCGACATCGTCGTGCAGGACGGCTATATCCGCGTCATCCAGGACATTCGCGGCAAGCACGGTTCCGAAGGCGACTTCGTCATGAACCGTCCGCCCATCGGCCACGGCAATCCCACGGACATCGACGAGTCATCGGACATCTACGACACGATCGACTGGCTCGTGAAGCACGTACCGGAATCCAACGGCAAGGTCGGCATCCTCGGTATTTCCTACGATGGCTTCGAGGCGATGATCGCCACGATCCATCCGCATCCCGCACTCAAGGTGGCCGTACCGATAAATCCGATGATCGACGGCTGGATGGGTGACGACTGGTTCCATCGCGGTGCCTTCCGCCAGCAGATGATTCCCTACATCTACGGCATGGTGAATTCGCGCGCGAGCGACATTGGCTGGACCACGGGCTTTCGCGACGATTACGACCTCTACCTGCGCGGTGGCTCGGCCGGCGATATCGGCCGTGCCTACGGCATGGAAGCGCTCGGGTTCTGGCAGAAGGTGCTGGCGCATCCCGCGTACGACAGCTTCTGGTCGGACCAGGCGTTGGACAAGATCGCCGCGAAGGAACCGATGACCGTGCCGACGATGCTCGTGCACAGCCTCTGGGACCAGGAGGACAACTACGGCGACATGGCCGTCTACCGCGCCCTCGCACCGCGTGACCCGGAGCACAAGAAGTTGTGGCTCGTGCTGGGTCCGTGGCGCCATGCGAAGACCTGGGAAAAGGCCAATACCATCGGCGCCATCGACCTTGGCAGCGATACCGGCACGACGTTCCGCCAGGACATCCTGCGTCCGTTCCTCGCGCAGTACCTTAAAGACGATGCGCCGAAGGCTGACATCGCACCGGTCAATGCCTTTGTCACGGGACAGAACGTCTGGCGCAAGCTCGATAGCTGGCCTTCCGCCTGCCCAGGCGGCTGCGCACCGTCGATGCGCCGCTGGTACGTCGAAGCCGATGGGGGCCTTGGCGAGGCGGTGCCGTCGCAAGGCTCCGACGACTATGTCTCCGATCCGGCCAAGCCCGTACCCTACCGCGTGCGCCCCATCCAGGCGTGGTCCCACGGTGCTCCGGACCAGGTCGACAGCTGGCCCGAATGGCTCGTCGACGACCAGCGCCAGTTCGCCACGCGCACCGATGTGCTCACGTATGTCTCGCCCGTGCTCGAGAAGCCGATGGGCGTATCCGGCGAACCCCTGGTGCATCTTCTCGCTTCCACCAGCGGCACGGACAGCGACTGGGTGGTGAAGCTGATCGATGTCTATCCGGACGAGGTCGAGGAGAAACCGTCGATGGGCGGCTACCAATTGCCGATCGCGATGGAGATCTTCCGTGGCCGCTACCGCGAGGGCTACGACAAACCCATGGCGCTCACGCCGGACAAGCCGCTCGACTACCGCTTCCCGCTGCCGACGGTGAACCACGTCTTCCAGCCCGGCCATCGGGTGATGGTGCAGATCCAGTCGAGCTGGTTCCCACTCTACGACCGCAATCCGCAGACCTTCGTCCCGAACATCTTCAACGCAAAACCCGGCGACTACCGCAAGGCCACGCAGAAGATCGTCCGCGATGGCCAAAACGGAACCTACCTGGAACTACCCATCGTCCCTACAAAACCGTAACCCGAGCCTCCTGTGAGAGCCTGCTGTGAGAGCCTTCTGTGGGAGCCGCTTCAGCGGCGATAGGCATGCACTCTGTGGGAGCCGCTTCAGCGGCGATAGGCATTGCACTCTGTGGGAGCCGCTTCAGCGGCGATAGGAACTCGCGGCAGCATTGCCCGCTGCCGCGGGATCGCCGCTGAAGCGGCTCCCACAAACACGGGGCTGCGGAAGCTGTTTTAATCCGGCAGCCGCAGCTACCGCTCTGCTCCTCAGGCACGGCTCCGATCGGCTCCACAGCTACACCTACAGCAGCGGATGCTTCACCGCTCGTAACGTCTGCGCCAGAGCGCGGAAATCACCGGCGCGCGGGTCCGACTTTCGCCAGGCCAACACGATCGTGCGCGCAAAGTCATCCGGGAGCGGCAGATATTGCATGCCCTCCACCTTCGTTGTCGCCAGCTGCGGCATCAGCGTGCAGCCTTCGCCTGCGGCCACCATGTAGCGCAGTGTCTCCAGGCTGGTGCCATTGCGTTTGTCCGGCTCGACGTCCGCACACGCCGCGAGAGCCTGTTCGCGCAGGCAATGGCCTTCCTCCAGCAACAGTCGCTCGCCGGGCTTCAATGCCGCCCAGGGATTGCCCGTTGCCTCGATGGCTGGGTGATCGACACGGCAGGCCATCAGGAACGGCTCCTCGAAGATCGCCGCGCAGCTCACCTGTGCTTCCGTCACCGGTGCGGACATCAGAACCGCATCGAGTTCGCCCTGCAACAGCGAACGCAGCAGGTCATCCGTCTTGCCCTCACCCAGTACAAGCGAAGCATCGGGATAGGCGCGCTGGAGGTCGGGAAGAACCTGTGGAAAGTAATACGGCCCGAGCGTCGCGATGGCGGACAACCGCAGGGTGCCACCGAATACGCGCTCCGGGCGCAGCGCCATATCCAGCAGTGTTCGTGCCTCGGTGAGCACCTTGCGCATCTGGGCGACGAGGCGCGCGCCGTCTTCCGTGACGATGATCTTGCGCGTGGTGCGCTCGAAGATCACCGTATCGAGACGATTCTCCACACGGCGCACCTGCACCGAGAGCGACGGCTGGGTCACGTGGCAACGCTCGGCCGCGCGCATGAAGTTGCCCAGGTCCGCCACGGCGACGACGTATTCCAGGTCGCGCAGGGAAAGCCCGGCAAGGTTTGCTCGCTCGGCGGCGTGATCGACGACGATCGCGTGTCTCATAGCCACCCCCTCGTCTCGCGCAACACCAGTTCACGAAGAACCGCCATGCCATCCTCGCTGTCGTTCAGGCATGGAATCACGGTGAATTCCTCGCCACCCGCCTCACGGAAGAAGTGAGCGTTCTCGCGACCGATCTCGTCGACGGTCTCGATACAGTCGGCTGCGAAACCGGGCGACAGCACCGCGATACGCCTGATGCCATCGCGGGCCAGCTGACGCACTGTGGCGTCGGTATACGGTTGCAACCAGTCGGCATAACCGAAGCGCGACTGGTAGGTGATACGGAAACGCGTCGCCGGAAGACCCAGCGCGTCGCGCAACAGCTCACCGGTACGCTGGCACTGTGCGTAATACGGATCGCCCAGATCGATGTTTCGCCTGGGAATGCCGTGGAACGACGCGACGATGACTTCCGGTTCGTGATCCAGCGTGGCCAGCGTCTCGCGAACCGACCTCGCCAGTGCTTCGATATAGGCTGGCTCGTCGAAGTATGAAGGCACGACGCGTGCCGAAGGCTGGTTGCGCATGCCACGCAACACCTCGAAGAACCTGTCGTTCGCCGTCGCCGTGGTCGTAGCCGAGTATTGTGGATAGAGCGGAAACATGACGATGCGATCGCAACCCGCGTCGGTCAGTCGCCGCACCGCGTCGGCGATGGAAGGATTCCCATAACGCATGCCCCAGTCGACCGCCACGCGATCCTCGCCGAACATCTCCGTGGCCCAGGCCGCCAGCTTGTTTGACTGGTTGCGGGTCACGGTCTTCAGCGGACTCTCGTCGAGTTCGTGGTTCCAGATGCGCGCATAGTCCTTTCCCTTGACCGCTGGTCTGCGCAGCAGCACCACACCCTGCAGGATCGGCTGCCAGATGAGCCTGGGCAGCTCGATCACACGCTGGTCGGAAAGAAATTCAGCGAGGTAACGGCGAACGGAGCGGTAGTCCGTACCATCCGGCGTACCGAGGTTCGACAGCAGGATCCCGACCTTGCCGCGAGGCGACAACGTCGATGCACCGGACAAAGGCAACGCGTTAGAACTCGCGACCGACGAGGTCTCGCTACGCATCTCACGCCGCTGAAGCGGCTCCCACAGGGGATGGGTGTGCTGCGCGCTGTTCATGCATCAACCTCCAGCCGCCACCGTGAGCGACAGGTGTTCGCGTTCGGCCACCTGCTCGCCGAGCGGCAGCCCCAGTTCATTCCAGACGTCCACAAGGGCGTCCCTGAGTTGTCCCACCAGCACCGCGTCATGGAACGGCGTGGGCGTGATTCGAAGACGTTCGGTGCCACGCGGCACCGTGGGGTAGTTGATGGGCTGGATGTAGATGCCGTGGCGATCCATCAGCAGATCGCTTGCCCGTTTGCACACGTCGGCATCGCCGACCAGTAGCGGAACGATATGCGTCGCGCTCTCCATCAAGGGGAGTCCGGCGGCTTCGAGGGCGGACTTCGTCGCGGCGACGGCCGCCTGCTGCCCTGCCCGTTCGACCTGCGACGCCTTGAGGTGACGGACCGAAGCAGTCGCTGCAGCCGCCACTGGCGGCGGCAGCGTGGTGGTGAAAATGAAGCCCGGCGCGTGCGATCGCACGGCGTCCACCACGGCCTTCTTGCCCGCGATGTAACCGCCCAGCGTGCCAAATGCCTTGGCCAGCGTACCCTCGATGACGTCGATGCGATGCGCCAGGCCTTCACGCTGCGCGATACCACCACCGCGTAGCCCGTACATGCCGACGGCGTGGACCTCGTCGATATAGGTCATGGCGTTGTACTTGTCGGCAAGATCGCAGATCGCCTCGATCGGTGCGATGTCGCCATCCATTGAGTAAACGCTCTCGAACGCGATCAGCTTCGGACGATCGCCGGCGCGGATCAGCAGTTCCTCGAGATGGGCCAGGTCGTTGTGCCGCCAGATGCGCTTGTCGGCACCGGAGGCGCGTACGCCTTCGATCATGGAATTGTGGTTCAGCGCATCCGACAGGATCACGCAGTCCGGGAGGAGGCGTGCGATGGTCGCGATGCCCGCCAGGTTGGAGACGTAGCCCGAGGTGAAGACCAGCGCCGCCTCCTTG
>DATNJP010000190.1:0-15822 GCA_035603855.1 Luteibacter sp.
GTACGGCGAGTCCTTCGGCCGGGTGACCCAGGGCGCATAGCCTCGCACCGGCAGGTTCAGCGCGAAGTCGAGCCAACGTTCGGAGACGTACATGCGCTCCTCGTTACCCGTGGAGAAGGGGTTGTCGTCGTCGCATTCCCAGATCGAGCTCATCGTCAGCAGATCCTCGAGGGTGATCGCCGCACGGCGTGCGTCCTGGCGCTCGAGCTTCACCTCGGGAAAGAACGGGTAGACGGGGGCGTTCACGTCGCGGATCGCACCACGCTGGATGGCCGCGCCGACGAGCATGGCGGTGAGGCTCTTGCTTGCCGAGCGGACATCGTTGAGCAGGTCCGGCGAGCCGTCATTGAAATAGCGCTCGTAGACCAGCCGCCCGTGGTCGGCGACGACGACGCTCGTGATCTTCTTGTAGGTGCCGTCGGCGATCTTGCCCTCGAGGGAGGAAAGCGTCGCCGTGTTCCAGCCGAGCTTGCCGGCGTCGGCCACAGGCCAGCCGTCAGGAGCGGCCTTGGGGGTTTCGTAGGGTGCGGCGGCGACCGGCAGGGTCAGGGAGAGGCACAGGGTGAGGAATAGGCGGCGCATGCTCGGGCTCCGTGAAAGGGATCCCGAGTGCACCGCATGGCGGCCTGAAGCGCCTGAAGTGCGGGTGAAGTTTTATGAAGCCGGCTTTGTGTGCAAGGCCTTAGCTATGTGTGCAAGGCCTGCCTTGACTGTAAGACCCTGATTTGTGTGCAAAGCCATTAGCTTTGTGTGGGAGCCGCTTCAGCGGCGATGGGAGCTTGCCGCGACTTGCCCCGCTGCCGCGGGGATCGCCGCTGAAGCGGCTCCCACAGGGATTTTCGCAGGGATTTCCACAGGGATTTCCGCAGGGAGTTTTAGGCTTCGTGTGCAAGGCCATTGCTTTGTGTGGGAGCCGCTTCAGCGGCGATGGGAGCTTGCCGCGACCTGCCCCGCTGCCGCGGGGATCGCCGCTGAAGCGGCTCCCACAAGGTCGCGGTTTACGCGACTGCGGCGATTTCCATGGGCTCGGGCTGGCCTTTGCGGAGGCGGGCCAGTTCGGCTTGTTGCTGTTCGACGAGCTTGCACTTCGGCTCGCTGGTGCGCTGGAACAGCTCGCTGGTCCACTCGATGAAGGCCTGCACGCGCGCCGAGAGGTGGCGCTTCTGCGGGTAGACGATCCACAGGTTGGAGCCCGTGGAGATCGTGTCCGTCATGATGATTTCGAGCAGGCCCTTGTCGAGCGCGCTCGCGGCCAGGCAATGCGGGGCCTGGATGATGCCCAGGCCGGCGATCGCCGCCTGGATCACCGATTCGCCGTCGTTGATCAGCATGTGCGCATCGACGTCGACCGACACCCGGCCGCTCGGCGAATCGAACTGCCACTGGTATGGCTTGCCCGTGCTCGGATGGACGAAGTTCACCGAGCGGTGGTTCTTCAGATCCTCGATGGACGTAGGCATGCCGTGCCGCGCCAGATACGAGGGGGCGGCGCACAGGACATTGCTGAAGTGGCCGATCTTGCGGGCGATGAGGCTGGAATCGGCCAGTTCGCCCATCCGGATCGCGCAATCGAAGCCTTCCTCGTTCAGATCGAACGGGAAGTCGCACATCGTCAGCTCGAGGCGGATATCGGGGTATTTGTGCTCGAACTCCGCCAGGTTCGGGATGATCGCCGCCCGGCCCACGGCCGAAGACGCCGCCACCCGCAACTTGCCCGCCGGCTTGGTCTTGGCGTAGCCCAGAGCCTCCGTCGCCTCCGTCAGGTCAGCAAGAATCTCCTTGCAACGTGCGTAGAACGCGGAGCCATCGTCGGTCAACCGCAGCGAACGTGTCGAACGGAAGAACAGGCGCGCGCCGAGGCTTTCCTCCAGGCGCGAGATGGCCCGGCTGACGCCCGAGGGGGTCATCTGAAGGTGCTGCGCGGCAGAGGAGAAGCTCTTGGCTTCCACCACGCGGACAAAAACGCTGATCGCGGAAAAGTCTTCCATCGCCGACTCCGGACATTCGTATTCGTGACTGGGCGTCACAGGCGAGGTGATTGTAGACCCATTTCTCTCTTGACGAGCAAGACCTAAATTTCGCTCCCTGCGACGGACCGACTTGACCTCAACCAACGTTGAGGTCCCAAGCTGCGCGCCGCCAACGCTTTCCCGCATACCCCTCGAAGCTCTCAGGACACACCATGAAGAAGAAAATCCTGTTCGGTTCGTCTGCCCTGGCAGTGGCCGTCGCCTCGGCGATCTGGCTCAGCGCCGGCAGCTCGGCCACCCGGGCCGCCGAACCCGTCGCCGCGCCCCCGGCCCCGGAAGTCACCGTCGCCCAGGTGCTGCTGCGCCCGGTGTCCGACGCCAATGCCTTCACCGGTCGCATCCAGGCGGTGGACACGATCCAGATCAAGCCACGCGTCAGCGGCTACGTCGATTCGATCCACTTCCGCGAAGGCGCTTCGGTGAAGAAGGGTGATCTGCTCTTCACCATCGACCCGCGTCCGTATCGCGCCGAAGCCGACCGCCTCGCCGCGAACCTCGCCCAGGCCCGCGCCGAGTCGAAGAACGCCGACGCCAATGCCGCCCGCGGCAGCAAGCTGGTCGAACAGCATGCCGTCTCGCGTGAAGAGGCCGACCGCCTCGACACCGCCGCGGCCAGCGCCAAGGCGCAGGTGGCTTCCGTGCAGGCCGCCCTCGACAACGCCCGCCTCAACCTGTCGTTCACCGAAGTGCGCGCACCGGTCGATGGCAAGGTCAGCAATGCGCAGATCACCCCGGGCAACCTCGTGACGCCGTCCGACACACTGACCAGCGTCGTGACCGTCGATCCGATGTACGTCTACTTCGACGTCGACGAGCAGACCTTCCTCAAGCTCGACCGCCTGCGTCGCCAGAACGGTCGCGCGCCGGATGTCGAGATGGGTCTCGCCGACGAAGACGGCTATCCGCATGTCGGCAAGATCGACTTCGTCGACAACCAGGTCCGCGCCGGTGCCGGCACCATTCGCCTGCGCGCCGTTTTCCCGAACGCCGATGGCGAGTACACCGCCGGCCTGTTCGCCCGCGTGCAGCTGCGTAGCGGCAACACGCAGCCGCGCGCACTGATCGACGACAAGGCCGTGGGCACCGACCTCGGCAACAAGTTCGTCTACGTCGTCGGCAAGGACAAGAAGGTCGAATACCGCCGCGTCGCCACGGGTGCGCTGGTCGATGGTCTCCGCGTGGTCGACTCCGGCCTCAACGGCGACGACGTCATCGTGGTCAATGGCCTGCAGCGCGTGCGCCCGGGCGTGGAAGTGAATGCGAAGCGCGTGACGATGGCGTCGCTCGTGCCGGACAGCGCGCGCGGTGTCGCGTCGGCGCGTCCCGCCGGCGTCGACAGCGTGGCGCAGAACCAGGACTGATTCCGCAATGAAAATCGCTCAATACTTCGTAGAACGCCCGATCCTCGCGGGCGTGCTATCGGTGCTGTTCCTGATCGCGGGCGGTATCGCCGTGTTCAAGCTGCCGATCAGCGAATACCCGGAGGTCGTCCCGCCGACCGTCGTGGTGAAGGCGACCTATCCGGGTGCGAACCCGAAGGTCATCGCCGAAACCGTCGCCACGCCGCTCGAAGAGCAGATCAACGGCGTGGAAGGCATGCTCTACACCTCCTCGCAGGCCACCAGCGACGGCTCGATGACCCTCACGGTCACCTTCGCCCTGGGCACCGACCTCGACAACGCGCAGGTGCAGACGCAGAACCGCGTCGCCCAGGCCCTGCCGCGCCTGCCGGAAGAAGTGCAGCGCCTCGGTGTGACGACGACCAAGAGTTCGCCCGACCTGACCATGGTCGTGCATCTCACCTCGCCGGATAACCGGTACGACATGCTGTACCTGTCGAACTATGCGCGTACGCGCATCAAGGACCAGCTCGCCCGTCTCGACGGCGTGGGTGATGTCCAGCTGTTCGGCGCGGGTGAATACAGCATGCGCATCTGGATGAACCCGGAGAAGCTAGCGATCCGTAACCTCACCACGGGTGACGTGATCAAGGCCGTGCGCGAGCAGAACATCGAAGTCGCCGCCGGTGCGCTGAATGCGCCGCCAGGCCCGAACTCGAATGCCTTCCAGGTCAACATCAACACGCGCGGCCGCCTGGTGACCGAGGACGACTTCCTCAACATCATCGTGCGCAGCGATCCCAGCGGTTCGGTGACGCACCTGCGCGATGTCGCTCGTGTCGAACTGGGTTCGAACAACTACGCCCTGCGCAGCCTGCTGAACAACCGCGAAGCCGTGGCGATCCCGATCTTCCAGCGCCCCGGATCGAACGCCATCGCCATTTCGGACGAAGTCCGCGCGGAGATGGCCCGGCTGAAGAAGGACTTCCCGCAAGGCGTCGACTACACCATCGTCTACGATCCGACCGTGTTCGTGCGCGGCTCCATCGAAGCCGTCGTGCATACGCTGTTCGAGGCCATCGTCCTCGTCGTGCTCGTGGTGATCCTGTTCCTGCAGACGTGGCGTGCTTCCATCATCCCGCTGGTGGCGGTGCCGGTGTCGCTCATCGGCACGTTCGCGGTGATGTACCTGGTCGGCTTCTCGCTCAACGCGCTGTCCCTGTTCGGACTGGTGCTCGCCATCGGTATCGTCGTCGACGATGCGATCGTGGTCGTGGAAAACGTGGAGCGCCATATCGAGCATGGGCTCGATCCGAAGATGGCCACGCGCCAGGCCATGACCGAGGTGACCGGCCCGATCGTCGCGACGGCACTCGTGCTGTGCGCGGTGTTCGTCCCCGCCGCCTTCATCAGCGGCCTGACCGGCCAGTTCTACCGTCAGTTCGCCCTGACGATCGCCATTTCGACGGTGATCTCCGCCTTCAACTCGCTGACCCTCAGCCCGGCGCTCGCCGCGCTGTTGCTCAAGGGCCGTGACGAACCGAAGGACAAGCTTACGGTCTGGATGGATCGCAGCCTCGGCTGGTTGTTCCGCCCGTTCAACCGCACGTTCGAACGTGCGTCGCATGGCTACGTCGGCGGCGTGCAGAAGATCCTGCGCTTCTCCGCGGTGGTGCTGATCATCTACGGTGGCCTCGTGGCCCTGGGCGTCTTCGGCTTCATGAGGACACCGACCGGTTTCGTGCCGCCGCAGGACAAGCAGTACCTCGTCGCCTTCGCGCAGCTGCCCGATGCGGCCTCGCTCGACCGTACGGAAGCGGTCATCCGCCAGATGGGTGATATCGCCCTGAAGGATCCGGGTACCGCGAACGCCATCCAGTTCCCCGGCCTGTCGATCAACGGCTTCACCAACAGCACCAACTCGGGCATCGTCTTCGTCGCACTGAAGCCGTTCGAGGAACGCCGTTCGGCCGACCTTTCGGCGGATGCGATCGCGGCTCGCCTCAATGCCCAGTTCGCGTCGATCCAGGGTGCGTACATGGCGATCTTCCCGCCGCCGCCGGTGAACGGCCTCGGCACGATCGGTGGTTTCCGCATGCAGATCGAAGACCGTGGCGACATGGGCTTCGAGGAACTCTACAAGCAGACCCAGGGCATCATCGCGGCCAGCCAGAAGACGCCGGAACTCGCGCACCTGTTCACCAGCTTCCAGGTGAGCGTGCCGCAGTTCGACGCCGACGTGGATCGCGAGAAGGCCAAGTCGGAAGGTATCGACCTGGGCGACGTGTTCCAGACCCTGCAGGCGTACCTCGGCTCGCTCTACGTGAACGACTTCAACCGCTTCGGCCGCACCTACCAGGTGAACGTGTCGGCGGAGCCGTCCTTCCGTCACGAACCGTCCGATGTGGTGGGACTGAAGACGCGTAACGCCGCCGGCGACCTCGTGCCGCTCGGTTCCTTCCTCACCATGCGCCAGACCAACGGTCCGGACCGCGTACAGCACTACAACGGTTATCCCACGGCCGAGATCAACGGCGGTGCGGCCCCGGGTTACAGCACGGGCCAGGCGCAGGAAGCCATGGAGAAGCTGGTCACCGCGAGCCTGCCCAACGGCATGAGCTATGAGTGGACCGAACTGACGTACCAGCAGATCCTCGCCGGCAATACCGCGGTGCTGGTGTTCCCGCTGTCCGTGCTGCTCGTGTTCCTGGTGCTGGCATCGCTGTACGAAAGCCTGAGCCTGCCGCTGGCGGTCATCCTGATCGTGCCGATGGTGCTGCTGTCCGCGATCACCGGCGTCATCGTCACGGGTGGCGACAACAACATCTTCACCCAGATCGGCCTGATCGTGCTGGTGGGCCTCGCCTGCAAGAACGCGATCCTGATCGTGGAGTTCGCTCGCGAAGCCGAAATCGAAGGCATGAACCGCGTCGACGCCGTGCTTGAAGCGGCCCGCCTGCGACTCCGCCCGATCCTGATGACCTCGTTCGCCTTCATCATGGGCGTGGTGCCGCTGGTGACCTCGCATGGTGCCGGTGCGGAAATGCGTCATGCGATGGGTGTGGCGGTGTTCGCCGGCATGCTCGGCGTGACCTTCTTCGGTCTCATCTTCACCCCGCTCTTCTACGTGCTGATCCGTGCCTGGAACGAACGCTCGGAGGCCCGCCGCCTGGCGCGCCGCGAACGCCGTCTCCTTGCCCACGCGGCCCGGGAGTCCTGATCCATGAAAACCATTCTTCGTAGCACGGCGCTGTTCGCGGCCCTCGTCCTCGCCGGTTGTGCGAGCGTGGGCCCGGACTACCACGCGCCCAAGGAAGCCCCGGTGACGCTGCAGGGCGTCGATGCCACGCACCAGAACAACGGTGACATCCAGGCCCAGTGGTGGAAGCAGTTCGGCGACCCGACGCTCGACGCGCTGATCGTGCGCGCCGCGCAGGGCGCGCCGGACCTGAAGATCGCGGTCGCCCGCCTCAACCAGGCGCGCGCCGCGCTCGGCACGGCGAAGTCGCAGCAGATCCCCGACATCGAGACCGGCGTGTCCTATTCGCGTAGCCGCGAGCAACAGCCGGGCTTCACCGACCAGCGCGTGACGACCACGGCTTACCAGGCCGGTTTCGACGCTTCGTGGGAACTCGACCTGTTCGGCGGCATCCGCCGTTCGGTCGAGGCCGCGCGTGCCGATGCGGCCGCCGGTGAAGCGTCGCTGCAGGATGCGCAGGTCACGCTGTTTGCCGAAGTCGCGCGCAACTACTTCGACCTGCGCGGCACGCAGCTGCGTGTCGACGTGGCCAAGCGCGACATCGCCAACCAGCAGGACTCGCTGAAGGTGATCGCGGCCCGTGTCGAGGTCGGCACGGGCGCGGAGCAGGATCTCGCCAGTGCCAAGGCACGCCTCGCGTCCGTCGAAGCACAGCTGCCCGTGCTCGAGACCCAGGCCAGCGCCGACCAGTTTCGCATCGCGGTGCTGCTCGGCGTGCGTCCGGGTGAACTCGACATCGACCTGTCGCCGGCCACGTTCAAGCCGATCGATGTCAGCCTCGCCATCGGCGGTGCCGACGAAGTGCTGCAGCGCCGTCCGGACATCCGCATCGCCGAGCGCGAGCTCGCCGCCGCGAATGCCCGCATCGGCGTGGCGAAGGCCGACTACTTCCCGCACATCTCGCTGGGTGGTTTTATCGGTTTCCTCGCCGGACGCAGCAACGACTTCGGCGGCGCCGACTCGCGTGCCTGGTCGATCGCACCGAGCATCTCGTGGTCGGGCCTCAACGTGCAGCGCGTCCGTTCGGGCGTGAAGGGCGCCGAGGCTCGCGCCGACGAAGCCCGCGCGAACTACGACCGCACCGTGCTCAATGCACTCGAAGACGTCGACAACTCGCTGGTCGGTTTTAACCAGCAGCGCGAGCGTGTGGCAAAGCTCGTGGTGCAGGCGACCGAAAGCCGCCGCGCCGCGGACCTTGCCAAGCTCCGCTACGACGCCGGCCGTACCGACTACCTCGAGCTGCTCGATGCCGAGCGCACCCAGCTTTCGGCGGAAGACCAGCTCGCGGAAGCCGAAGCCGCCATCAACACCCGTGCCGTGCAGTTGTACAAGGCGCTGGGTGGTGGCTGGCAGGCGTGCGGCGACAACGCGTGTAGCGAGGTTGCGAAAGTGCAATGAGTGCCGCGAAGGTCCATCGCCTGCCCGTGCAGGCGAAGCGCAACAGCGCCGTGGCCGTGGAACCGCCGCTCACCCAGCGCATCGCGCTGGTGAGCGGTGCCAACCGCGGTATCGGCCTGGAAGTATCGAAGCAGCTCGCCTCGCTTGGCGTGACCGTGTTCATGGGCATGCGCGACCCGGTGAAAGGCGAGAAGGCCGCGCGGGCCGTGCGCGAACGAGGCGGCGATGCGTACGCCATCAAGCTCGATGTCACCCGGACGGGTGACATCGAGGCGGCGATAGCCCACATCGACGGCCGCTTCGGCCGGCTCGACATCCTCATCAACAACGCGGGCGGTTATTTCGATCACGACGCGCGTGCGTCGAAGCCGGACCTCGAATCCATCCGCGGTGCACTCGACGTCAACCTGATCGGCGCCTGGACGCTGACCGCCGCCGCGTTGCCGCTGATGAAGCGGCACGGTTATGGCCGCGTGGTGAACGTGTCCAGCGAGTGCGCCGTGCATGCCATGTGCGCGGACACGAGTCCCGCCTATCGCGTGTCGAAAGCCGCGCTCAACGCTTACACGCAGGTGCTGGCCCGCGAACTGATGGGCAGCGGCATCCTCATCAACGCCGCCTGCCCCGGCTGGACCGCGACGGACCTCGGCGGCAGTGGCGGCCGGCCCGCCACGGAAAGTGCGCAAGGCATCGTATGGGCCGCGTTGCTGCCCGAACGCGAAGCCGCGACCGGCGAGTTCTTCCGTGACCGCATGAAGATCGCCTGGTAGCCAGGCGTTCGCGTTTCAGCGCGAGATGATGTGCGCGAACCACTGCCACCCGCGCAGCTTGGCGGTGATCAGTTTCACGCAGGTGAGCATCGGCACCGCGAGCAGCGCGCCGGGGATGCCCCATAGCCAGCCCCAGATGAGCAGCCAGAGCAGGATGGCGACCGGGCTGAGGCGAGAACGGCGGCCTTGCAGCATCGGCGTCAGCAGGTTGCCTTCCACGGCGGTGATGCCGGCGAAGGTGGCCGCGGGTAGCAAGGCCGGGCCGAGTTCCTGGAAATGCAGCGCGCCCACGATCGCGAGGATGGTCGTGGTGGTGATCGCGCCGACGTAAGGGATGAAGTTGGCGATCGTCGCGACGGTTCCCCACAGCAGCGGGTCAGGCAGCCCATACAGGTACAACATGCCCGCCGTGACGAGGCCGAGCGTGACGTTGATGGCCGCCGTGAGCAGCAGGTAGCTGGAAACCTCCACCTGGATGCTGCGAACGATGCTTACCGTGTGTCGCTTGTACGCGAAGGTGGGCGAGATCTCCACGGCGCGCCGCAGGATCTCGTCGCCGTAGACGAGGAAGAAGAACACCAGCAGCGCGACCGTCAATACGCTGGCCAGTACCTTCGGCGCGCCCGCGACGATATCCCACGCGGTGAACGCGAAGCTGTTCGGGCTCTGCGGGACGTTGCGCGCGACCGCACCGCCCACGAGGTTCTGCGTTGCCCGGCTGGCCGCCTCGATCTGCTGCGTCATCGGCTTGATCTTCGGCGCGAAGGCACGCATCGCCGTGGGCGCTTCGTGGAACCAGTTGAGCGCCGGCGCGGACAGCGTGCTGACGGCGGACACCAGCCCCACGCCGAGCAGGACCATCACCGTCACCGAGGCGAGCCAGCGCGGAATGTGCACGCGCGCCGCCGCCACGACGATGGGATTGAGCGCGAGACCGATGAAGCCCGCGAGCACCAGGGGCACCAGCAACGACTTGCCGACGACCACGGTGTAGAGCACCGCGAGCAGGATGATGCCGGTGAGCGAAATGCGGATGGCACGCAGGTGACGCGAGATGCGCCGCGTGCTCCGGCTGCTGCCCGGCCGACGCCGGGATGGCGGGACGATGGTGGATACCGCGGCGCCTGGTGCCGCCGTCGAGGGGACCGGCGTGGGGAGCGGGCTTGGCATGTCGCTCACGGTGCCTCTTCGGCCGCGTCGGCCGCACCACTGGCCAGGTCGCCGAGGAAGCTGCCGGCGGCGATGGAAATGACCTTGCCGATCAGGTCGGCCGTTCCGCCGGCGACGATGCCGCTGACACCGGGCACCGCGAGCGGATTCATCTTGATCTTGCTGAGCAGGAAGCCCGAACCGGCGGCGATGCCGAGCACGGTGAGCGGGTGCTCGTACCCTCGCGCGATCAGAGCGGCGGCGGGCTCGACGGTCTCCACGCGCGCGGCGGCGACCCGCGCCCGCGCTTCGGTGACCTTCGCCATGCTGTTGAAGATGCCCATGCCCTATGTCCCCGTCTCGCCTTCAGCCTTGCCTTGCCTCGCCGCGTCCTTCGCCAGGGTGGCGATTTCCGCACGTGTGGCCGGCAGGGTAAGCCAGTGCATGCCGCGACGGAATACGAGAATCGCCACGACAAGCAGGATGAGCTGGATCGCCGCCAATACGGCGAGTGCCCAGGCCCACGAACCGAACCACTGTGCCAGGCCCCAGCCGGCCAACGCCAGCAGGGTGAAACCCAGCGCCACGGCGAAGACGATGGCGGCCAACCCCATGAACAGCATCATGACGATGCCGCTCCTGGCCAGGCCGATTTCCGCGAGAAGCAGCTTCAGCTGGGCGCCGAAGAGGTTCTTGAGACCGACGCCAAGGCGGCGGACATCGTCCACCCAGGCGGGCATGCCCAGCTTCGCCCGACCCGGCGCGGTGTCATCCGGCGGCGGCTCGTCCACGTCGTTTCGCCCCGAGGGACCGTCTTCCAGCATGCGTTATGCCCCTGGGGAGAACAGATCAGTTGCGCAGGATGCGACCGGCCAGCCAGCCGGCGGCGAGCGCCAGCGCGATGGACTGCACCGGTTTCTCGCGGACGTACTCGCGTGCCGTATCCAGCCAGTCGTTCGCGCTGTCCAGCGCCTCGCCGTAGGCTTCCTTGCCGCGCAGCTTGGCCTCTTCGGCCTTTTCAGCGGCGCGCGTGGCACCGTGGGCTGCCTTGTCGGTCGCGTTGTGCAGCGTGGTTTCCACCTTGTCCGCGGCGCGATCCACCGCGTCACGGGTGCGATCCACGACATCCGAGGTGGCCTGTTTCACTCGCTCGGCGCTGGCGTCGATGCGCTCGGCGGCCGAAACGGTGTTCGCGGCGGCGGTCGCGGCGTTGGCGACATGGTCGGCGGGCTTGTTCATGAGTCGGACTCCGGATGCTGGGATCGCACAAGGTAAGACAAAAAGGGTGACGCCGGGGTCATGGACGTCTCACTAGACGTTTCGCCCACGGAAGAAGGAAATGATCGCCAGGATCAGGAAGATCACGAAGAGGATCTTCGCGATGCCGGCCGCCGTACCCGCGATGCCACCGAAGCCAAAGACGGCCGCGATGATCGCGATGACGAGGAAAACGAGGGCGTAGTGCAACATGGTGGTTTCTCCGTGGTAGCGCGGGACTATTTAGTCCCGCGCTCCGCGCATGCCGCGTGAAGCCCTCGCCCCCCGCTCAATAGGTGTTCAGGCAGGCGGCTTCACCGCGCCGTCACGCCTTGACCTTCGGGTTCAGCGAATAGGTGCCGGTGATGACCGCTTCGTCCACCACGTGGCCCTTGATCACGTCGCGCAGCTCGGCCAGCGAGAACCCGTTTTCCAGCGGCACGTGCGCCACGTCCAGCGCATACACGTGGTAGTGGTAGTGATGCACGATCGAGTCGTTCCACGGCGGGCACGGACCGTCATAGCCGTGGTAGTGGCCTTCCATGTCGCGATCGCCCTTGAACCAGCCCGTGTAGTCGTTGAGGCCCTGCACCGATCCCGGAGGACCGGCCGGGTCCTTCTTGCCGCGCGGCACGATGCCCTCGCCGCAGGCGCCTTCGCCCAGCTCGCGGCACTCCAGCGGGATATTGGCCATCAGCCAGTGCACGAACTCGACGCGTGGCAGGTCGCGACGCACTTCGCGGCCTTCGACGTTGACGTCGTCCGGCTTCGAGGGCACGTCCGTATCGATGACGGCGATGGCGAACGACTTCGCGGTCGCGGGCACCTCGGTCCACGCCAGGTGCGGCGTGGCGTTACCCGCGGGCTTGATCGGATCGCCGATTTCCATGAAAGCGCACTTCGCCGGAATCGGCTTGCCGTGTTCGATGCTGTCGCTCTTGAGACGCATGGGGATGCTCCTTACTTCTTATAGGTCACGCGATAGATGGCGCCGTTGTCGTCGTCGCTGATCAACAGGCTGCCATCGGGGAGGGGTTGTACGTCGGCCGGACGGCCGGAATCCTTCTCGTCAACGAGGAACCCTTCGACGAGCGGTTCGTAGCTGACGACCTTGTTACCGTTGAGGCGAACGCTCATCACGCGGTAACCGGACTTGGCCGAACGGTTCCACGATCCGTGCTCGGCGATGATGATCGCGCCGTGGTACGCCGCCGGAAACTGCTTGCCGTTGTAGAAACGCATGCCGAGTGCGGCCACGTGGGCACCGAGTTTCAGCACCGGCGCGGCGTAATCCTTGCAGTTCTTTCCCCTGCCGAAATCCGGATCGAGGGTATCGCCCTGATGGCAATACGGGTAACCGAAATGCTCGCCGGTCTTCGTGACGTGGTTGAGTTCGTCGCTGGGAACGTCGTCGCCGAGCATGTCGCGGCCATTGTCGGTGAACCACAACGACTTGTCGGTGGCGCGCCAATCGAAACCGACCGTGTTGCGGATGCCGCGCGCGACGGTCTCGACACCGCTGCCGTCGGGATTCATGCGCAGCAACTGGGCAAAGCCTTCATCGCCGCGATCGCAGATGTTGCAGGGTGCGCCGACCGGCACATAGAGCTTGTTGTCCGGACCGAACGCGATGAATTTCCAGCCGTGCGCGGTTTCCGTGTGCAGCTTGTCGGTCACGAGCTCGGGCTTCGGCGGCGCGTCCAGATGGTTCTCGACATCGCGCAGCACATAGATGCGGCTCACGGCCGACACATAGAGGTCGCCGCCGTGGAAAGCGACGCCCACCGGCAACTGCAGGCCGCTGGCGACGGTGCGTACTTTCTCCACGCCGCCATCGGCGGCATAACTCACGGCGAACACCTTGCCGGCGTCGCGGGAACCTACGAACACGGTGTTCTTCGCACCGACCGCCATCTCGCGCGCATTCGGTACCTGGTCGGTCCATACGGAAATCTGGAAGCCGGGCGGCAGCTTCAGCGATTCCATGGAAGGCGTGGCGGCGAATACCGGGGCGGCGAGGAAGATCAGGCCGAGGACGAAGGCGCTACGCATGAACGGACTCCCAGTTGAGGACCCGTCTGTTCCCTTCCAGGGGCGGAAGGTTCAACGGGCGATGGCGTCGAAACGAGCTGCGATGTAATCGTCGGTGAAGCTGGTCATGCCGAAATTGCCGATAAAGCCGCAATGGCCACCATACGTCGCGATATCGAGCTCGACGTTCGGCGGCACGTGCAACTGGTCGAACGCGCCCACCGGGATGACCGGGTCGTCGCGCGAGGTGAGGATGGTCGCCGGCAGATGCAGGTCCATCAGCCGTTCGCCGGCCACCGAATAGCCGTCGAGGTAAGCCTCGAGGGAACCGAAGTCCGTGTGCCGCAACACCAGCGAGCGCGTGAGGTCGCGCATGTTCTGGCGCAACTCGTCCAGTTCGAAATAGGTGGCGTGCGGAAAGGCCTGCTGCTTCAGCTGCAGCGAGCGGCGCCATTTGCGCATGAAGTACGCCTGGTAGAACCACGGCGCTTCGCTCTCGAGCGAAAACAGGCCTTCGGCCGGATCGATGATCGGGCAGACCGCCAGGACATAGTCCAGCGAGACGCCTTGCGAGGGCGCCAGCATGCCCGCGCGCAACGCGAAGTTCCCGCCCAGCGAGAATCCCGCCACGCCGACCACCTTGGCGGGAAACATCCGCGACACCTCGCCGAGCGCCGTCACCACCTCGTCGATGCGGCAGGAATGGAACAGCGCCTCGTTGAGGCCATGGCTGTCGCCGTGGTCACGGAAGTTCAGGCGGAACACATCCCAGCCGTCCTCGAGCAGCCGGCTGCCGGTCTGCAGGACATAGGTGGAATCGACGCTGCCTTCCCAGCCATGGAAAAGGATGGCCAGGCCACGCGATTCGCGACCGGTGCGCTGGGCGGTGAAGCGGCCGCTCAGGCGATCGCCGCGACCGATGTCGACCAGGACCTCCTGCGCATCTTCCTGCACCTTGTGCGCCCGCTTGGGCAGCAGCCGGCGACGGATACCGCTGGAGGAGAGCATGGTCTGGATGTGCCCGCTGCGCAGCGGCCACGGCGGCAGGAAGTCGGAGCCTTTGGGCAGGCTCATGCGGGGGTTTCGGTATCCAGGGCCTGCGCGATGCGCTCGCGCGAGGCCTCCGCCATGCGGCGACGTCCGTCGGCCGAGAGCGACACCGGCTCGAGGAAGTGAACTTCCACGTCCAGCGGGGCCTCCCCCAGCAGGCGCACGAAATTGCCCATGAAGCTCTCGCCTTCGCGGAAGCCGGCGTCGATGAGCCGCCGGCCGTTCCGCGCGAAGCGCAGGGCCACGGGCTGCACGGGGACGTCGGCGTCGAGCGCGGCCTGGAAGATCCGCGCGTGGAAGACGCGCAGCACGCCGTTGTGGCCAGTGCCGCCCTCGGGGAACACCGCGACCGAGCGGCCTTCGCGCAGGCGCTCGACCATGGCGGCCATGACCGAGGCCAGCGAATGGTTGTTGCCGCGGCGATGGAAGATCGTGCCGCCGCGCGAAGCCATCCAGCCGACCAGCGGCCAGCTGGCGATCTCGGCCTTGGCGACGAAACAGGCGGCGCGCTGCGAATGGAGCAGTTCGATGTCCAGCCACGAGGTGTGGTTAGCCACGAACAGCACGGGATCGGGCAAGGGCGTGCCGAAACGCCGGCTGCGGAAGCCGAACACGCGCAGCAGCATGGTGGACCACATGCGGATGGTGCGATGGGCCAGCGGTTCGCGGCCGTTCTTCATCACCCCGCCGGCCCAGCTCAGGACCAGCGCGCAGATCACGATGCCGAACACGACATGGAGCACCAGCAAGGGCACCCGCCAGAGATAGCGAAGCGGACGCATGCGGTCGCGGGGGGTCGGGTTGGCGGTGGCGGCTTCCATCGAGCACACAAGATTAACGATGGGCGGTCCCTGCCGCTAGGGGAAGTTGTCTTTATTCTTAAGACACGCGGAGTTGCGACGTGCTACGTGCGTACATTACCAAGAGGCAAGGCCGTGGAGGCCTTCACGGTCCTCAGGACGAAGCTTGTATTGACGTCGGCCACGCCCGCGGCATTGAGCAGGCGATCGAGCAGGAAGCGCGAGAAACCATCCAGGTCCGCCACATAGACCTGAAGCAGATAGTCCATGTCGCCGGTCAGAGCGTAACAGGACACCACCTCGTCCCACTCGGCCACCCGCTCCGTGAAGGAGTCGATGGCCTCCGATTCGTGCCGGCTGAGCTGCACGCGGACAAAGGCCTGCAACCCGAGGCCCAGGGCCCGGGGTTCCAGCCTGGCGCCATACCCCGCGATGACTCCGTCGGCCTCCAGCTTCTGGACCCGTCGCAGGCAGGCCGAGGGAGACAGGTTCACTTCGGCGGCCAGTTCGGCGTTGGTCGTGCGCCCGTTGGCCTGGAGGGCGGCAAGGATGCGCAGGTCGGTGCGGTCGAGCGTGGCTTGCATGATCGTGCTGCCTGTTCGCGTTCTGACGCTGCATGATTGCACGATTGGCAGCTACATGCGCAACATTGCAAGCCTATTGCGCCTCTTCGCCGCTAAGCTGTTGCTTCCAGATCACCCGCAGCCCCAAGGAGGCCCGCCATGGACACCCCCCGTC